>NZ_JAHRFA010000020.1:0-61657 GCF_020883045.1 Microcoleus sp. CAWBG58
GCAGGTAGTAGTCCAGCGTGGGCTTGCAGCGGTAGGGCATACCGTCAAGATGCTTTCAGAGGGTAAAGCTACTAGGCTCCCTGTGATGAAAGAATCCCCGTCTCTTTAGAGCGGAGAGTGTCAACTTCTAGAGCCTTTGAGTGCTTTTGTAAAGTTTTGACGGTAAGGCTTATTAAAAATTAACGCGGGCCACAGCAGCGACAGTTTCAGCTTATTTGCAAAACTTCTGTCGAAATTAGTGCGATCGAAACCATTCCAAAATTTCCAAATACCGCCGCCGTAAGCGACTAGCAACACTAATCCAATTAACGGTTCCATTAAATAACCCCCTAAGCGAGTGATTGGATTTTTGGTCAGCGAGCCTGTATCGCTATTCTTAATCTATCATTTTTCAACTGCTCTGGTGCAGAGATACGCCCTTGTAATTCTACCTTCAGCTAGAGACTTGAAAATCCCCGATCGCCACAGACTGAAAAATATAGCAGAAGGAAGAAGGAAGAAGGAAGAAGGAAGAAGGAAGAAGGAAGAAGGCAGAAGGAAGAAGGCAGAAGGCAGAAGGCAGAAGGCAGAAGGAGGAAGGAAAAAACAAGAAGCAATATTCAGCAAGGGTTTTAGCAATTAAGAATGCTTCAGTCGTCGGGTGCGGTTGCTATAAAAGCCAAGAAGATACCTTTCAGGGTGCAAGATGGAGGATTTACGCAACATTCCCTACAAATCGGAGTTCGATCGCGCTATTTCTCAGCTTCCACCCAAAAGTTGAAATCGGTGGCTGTTGGGCGACGGCTTCTCCTTCCTGGATTTCTGAGACGTGGGATAACTCAAAGATAATTAACACTGATAGTTAGTACCCCACAGGTTACAGCAGGCAAGCTTTTTCTAGCGGACAATAACGGTAGAGAGGTTTCTAAGTAAGGAGGATTGTTTATGCGTGCTGTGCTGATGGCTGGGGGGTCGGGAACGAGGCTCAGACCCCTGACGTGCGATTTACCCAAACCGATGGTGCCGATTCTGAATCGCCCGATCGCAGAACACATTATCAATTTGCTAAAAAGGCACAATATTACGGAAATTATTGCGACGCTGCACTACCTTCCCGATGTCATGCGCGAATATTTTACTGACGGTGCTGACTTTGGCGTTCAAATGACCTACGCTGTGGAGGAAGACCAACCGCTGGGTACGGCTGGTTGTGTCAAAAATATTGCGGAATTGCTCGATCGAACTTTTCTGGTCATCAGCGGCGATAGCATCACAGACTTCGACTTGACAGAAGCTATCAAATTTCACCGCAGCAATAAATCTAAAGCTACGTTAATTTTAACTCGCGTTCCCAACCCAATGGAATTCGGGGTAGTAATTACGGAAGAAAATCACCGGATCAGTCGCTTTCTGGAAAAGCCTTCTAGCAGCGAAATTTTCTCCGATACCGTCAATACCGGCACTTACATTTTAGAACCGGAAGTATTGGACTACCTGCCGGCAAATCAAGAGTGCGACTTCTCGAAAGACTTGTTTCCGCTGCTGTTGGAAAAAAACGAGCCGATGTACGGTTACATCGCGGAGGGTTACTGGTGCGATGTGGGCCAGTTGGATGTTTACCGGGAAGCTCAGTACGACGCGCTGCGGGGAAAGGTCAATCTGGATCTGAGTTACTACGACGAAGTTCGATCGGGACTTTGGGTAGGTCAAAATACTTTTATTGACGATAGCGCGATCGTCGAAGTACCTGCCATGATCGGCAACAATTGCCGAATTGGAGCCCGAGTCAAAATTAACGCGGGTTCAGTCATCGGAGATAATGTGACCGTCGGGGCTGACGCTAACATCAAACGTCCGATCGTCTGGAATGGAGCAATTATCGGCGAAGATGCTCATCTCAGGGCCTGCGTGATTTGCCGCAGTACCCGCGTAGACAGGCGCGCCCACGTCCTCGAAGGTGCTGTAGTCGGTTCGATGTCCATTGTCGGAGAAGAGGCGCAAATCGGCCCTTCCGTGCGAGTCTGGCCGAGCAAAAATATTGAATCCGGCGCTCTGTTGAATCAAAATTTAATTTGGGGAGAACAAGCTAAACGGAATTTGTTCGGCCAGCGGGGCGTTCAAGGACTGGCCAATGTGGATATTACCCCGGAATTTGCCGTGAAATTGGGCGCGGCTTACGGCTCAACATTGAAACCAGGGGCTTCGGTATCGGTTTCTCGGGATCAGCGCAGTATTTCGCGGATGGTTTCGAGATCTTTGATTGCGGGTTTGATGTCGGTAGGAATTAATGTGGTCAATTTGGAATCGACGGCAATTCCGATCGCGCGCACGGTTTCGTCTACGATCTCAATTGCTGGTGGCATTCACGTTCGGATTTCGCCCGATCGCTCCGACCACATTTTAATTGAATTCTTCGATATCAAAGGCATCAATATCACTAAAGCTGCGGAGAAAAAAATCGAGGGCGCTTATTTTAAGGAAGATTTGCGTAGGGCTCTGATTCCTGAAATTGGAGATATGTCGTACTTTAACCAAGCACTCGACGTTTACAACCGGATGTTTGAGCGGCAGATGAATGTTGAGGCAATTCGCTACAGCAATTCTAAGGTAGTGATCGATTACGTTTACGCGGTTTCCGGAGCAATTCTGCCGCAAATGCTCGCCAAATTCGGCTGTGATGCGGTGGTACTCAATGCCAGTCTCAAGCAGACTTCTCTGAGCAACGGAGAACGGGAATATTTGCTCGACCAACTCGGCCGGGTGGTAAAAGCACTCAGCGCTAATTTTGGCGTGCAGGTGTCGGCGAACGGCGAACAGCTCATTTTGGTAGACGAGTCGGGAATAGCGATTCGTGGGGAAATGCTGACGGCGCTGATGGTAAATTTGATGCTGACTTCCCATCCCAGAGGTACAGTAGTAGTACCGGTGAATGCCTCTTCTGCGGTGGAGGCGATCGCCCGCCGCTATCAAAGCAAGGTAATCCGCACTAAGGCAAACCCAAGTGCATTGATGGAAGCCTCTAACAGGAACCCGAATGTGGTTTTGGGCGGTAGCGGCAATATGGGTTTTATTTTCCCGCAATTGCATCCGGGGTTTGACGGAATGTTCTGCATTGCTAAAGTGATAGAAATGATGACGATTCAGGAGCGATCGCTCGGACAGATCAAAGCGGAACTTCCCCGCGTCACCCACCGCAGTTACAGCGTCCGCTGTCCTTGGACGGTAAAAGGTTCGCTCATGCGGCATTTGGTAGAAACTCATTCGCCCGATCGTTTAGAATTAATAGATGGAGTGAAGATTTTTAACTACAGCGACGACAATTGGGTATTAGTTTTGCCCGATGCTAGCGAACCCACCGTTCATATCTTCGCCAACAGCGAGGACAGAGATTGGGTATCCGAAACTTTGAAAGAGTACCGCGCCCTCGTTCACGATTTTGTGACCCAAAGCGAGGCGGCGGTTCGACAAGATAAATTTGGGAATGGTTAATTGGTTATTTGTTGGTTGTTATTGGTTACTGGTTATTGGTTATTGGTTATTGGTTATTGGTTATGGAATTGGTTATTACTAATCGGTGATTGATTATAATCAATCACCAAAAACTAACAACTAACAACTAATAACTAACAACTAACAACTAACAACTAATAACTAATAACTAACAACTAACAACTAACAACTAACAACTAATAACCAATGCCCAATGCCCTGTTTGCCCTGTTTGCCCAATTCCCAATGCCCAATTCCCATTTAAGTTATGAATAGCTGCATTTTAATGGCGGAAATAATTCAACCACCGCAACTCCGTTATACTCCAGACAATCAAGTTCCAATTGCTGAGATGCTGGTGCAGTTTCCAGGGTCGAGACCTGAAGATCCGCCAGAACATTTGAAAGTGATAGGATGGGGCAATTTAGCTCAAGAAATTCACGAAAAATATCGCGAGGGCGATCGCGTGATTATTGAAGGGCGGCTGGGTATGAATACGATCGACAGAGATGGTATGAAAGAAAAGCGCGCTGAACTGACAGCCCAAAGAATTTACACTCTCGGCGCCGATGCGATGAGCGCTGCACCCGCAGCTAGAACCGCCCCCGAACCCGCTCAAATTCGCGATACCGCCCCGGCTAATGTGCCGAGCAATGTGGTTCCCATGAGTTCCCGAGGTCGCAGTTCTAACAACGCTCCAGCCCCTGCTAACCGCCCGTCTAGTTCTGATTGGAACTCGCATCAGTCTTCTGAGTCCGATCGCAAGTCTGGTTCCTCAAACGAAGCTGACAATCCAGATTACGATCCGATTCCGTTTTAAGATCCGACGGCGAATAGATCCGACGGCGGTTGAAACCGCATCTACACAGACAAAACCCGCCTCCGCGGGTTGAAAAACGGGTGGTTAAATTTACGTTCTTTTCTTCAGTCTGCGGAGGCAGACTTCGTTTTTGTAGACGCGGTTTCAACCGCCGTCCTCGTTTTTGTAGACGCGGTTTCAACCGCCGTTTGATCCGATCGCACAATTTCCCGATCCGATCGCACAATTTCCACCCCAAAAACGCGAGCAAACTCAGCAACAACGATCGCCCTAACTCGATAGAGTTCAATTCCCGGTATAAATTGCTCTAAACTGCCAACCGGTCGATCGGGAATCCCGCAAGGTACAATTTGCCCAAAACCTGACAGATCCGGGCAAACATTCAAAGCAAAACCGTGCATAGTAATCCAGCGACTGACTTTAATCCCGATCGCACCCACCTTGCACCCATCCACCCAAACCCCAGTCATTCCCGGAACCCGCGAACCCTTCAGCCCGAAAACTTCCAACACACTCAACAGCACTTCCTCCAACTGTCGCAAATACCAGTGCAAATCCTGCTGGTGGCGGCGCAAATTTAAAATCGGATAGCCCACCAACTGGCCCGGACAATGGTAAGTCACCTCACCGCCCCGCTCAACTCGGTGCAACTCCGCATGAGTTTGGCTTGGATCGAACTTCAGAAATTCCAACTTCGATCCCAGCCCCAAAGTGTAAACAGGCGGATGTTCCAGCAAAATCAGCACATCAGGCAAATCTGGATTGTCCCGGCGTTCTTGCACCAGTTTTTGCTGGATTTCCCAAGCTTGGGAGTAGGGTACTTGTCCCCAATCGAAGAACAAGCACGGTTCAGGGATCGCAGGTTGAGGAATGACAGGGGAAATCATGAAAAAAATCAACAGTGTTTTTACGGAATATTTACGCAGTTAAAATCAAGAATTGTCAACATATGAAAAAAGATTTGGAAGATAAGTGTTTTCTAGAATACATAGTGCTACTGTATAAACTATACCCACGTTAGAGAAGGGAGGGAGCTCTATGAAGCTTGTTATCCAGGGTAAAAATATAGAAATCACCGATGCGATTCGCGAGTACGTAAATCAAAAGGTTGAAAAGGCAGTCAGCCATTTTCAAACTTTGACGACGGAAGTGGATATCCATCTATCGGTGGCTCGTAACCCCAGGATCAATCCTAAGCAGACTGCTGAGGTGACTATTTATGCTAACGGCAGCGTGATTCGGGCTGAGGAAAGCACGGAAAGCCTGTATGCTAGCATCGATTTGGTAGCAGACAAGATAGCTCGTCAACTGCGGAAATTTAAGGAAAAACGCCACGACAACAAGACCCAGAGTAGTGTCAAAACAGTTACGGCAGTTGAAGAACATCCTGTAGTAGCAGATTTGATTGGCGATCGAACTCCCGAACTTCCAGCCGAGGTAGTCAGGACAAAGTATTTTGCCATGCCTCCGATGACTGTGCAAGAAGCCTTGGAACAATTAGAGATTATCGATCACGATTTCTATATGTTCCGTAATGCGGAAACAGGCGAAATTAACGTACTCTACCAACGCAAGACTCACGGCGGCTATGGAGTTATCCAACCACGAAATGCCAACGGTAACGGGCATAGCAAAAATGGCAAAACTGCCGAAAGCGCAGCACCTGAAAAATCAGTTGCAGCAAAAGGTTAGATAATTGCTATCAGCAATAGAGGACTAAAGTCCTTACTACAAACCAAAGGTTCGTAGTGAGGACTTCAGTCCTTGCTTTGTCTCTGTCTCACTCTTCCTCTGTGTTCTCTGCGCTCTCTGTGGTTAAATCATTCCGATCCAATCATATCTAACTTTTAATACTTTCCAAAGTTTTGAGAGATTCCGAAACGTGCGCCTTAAAATCCAACATCGAGTCAAAAATATGCTTGACAACACCTTGCTTATCAATGACGTAAGTGACTCTACCGGGCATAATCCACATGGTAGCTGGAACCCCGTACAATTGCCGCACTTTATTGCCAGCATCGCTCAACAATGTGAAAGGTAATTGATATTTGGTGGCGAATTTCTCATGAGACTGCTGAGAATCATCGCTAATCCCAATTACTTCTGCACCTGCATCTTTGAAAACTTCATAACTATCACGAAAAGCGCAAGCTTCCGCAGTACATCCGGGCGTGTCATCTTTGGGATAGAAGTAGACGATGACATTTTTTTTGCCTTTAAAATCCTTGAGACTGACTGATGAGCCAGTTTGCGAGGTTAAGGTGAAATCTGGTGCAGTATCTCCTACTTTGACAGTCATATTTTTGCCAGTGAGTTTTTTGTTTGTTGATTATTATACAGTCTCAGTTACGCTTAATACTTCTCTTACCTTATTCAAAAAAGCCAGGGAATTAAAAGTAGCACTACCACCAGCGTGACTGAATTCAGATAAAACACCGACTGAATTATCGCCAATAATGCGATCGAACGGATCTAACTTAAGACTGATTTTTTGACGAGCTTCGTACCGATAAAAGTGAAATATTGTCAAATAGTGTAGCAAAGTATCTTTAATTATACCATCATAAATCAAACCTTGACGAATATCTTCATCGTCAAGAATACCTTCATAAATATTCAATAGCGTCGAATAGGAGATCGCTCCATTATAAAAGTTCTTATCCCCTTGTTCAACTTTAATCCCGTTAAACAGATTAAAAAATACAACAGCTTGTTTCCTCCTATCCGCGAACAAATCTGCAAGCTCGGCTGTATCTTGAATATAAAAAGATTCTCCTCGATGCTGTTTGGGACTATGTACATAATATTTATCAAAAAATACTGGATAAATCCTAACATCTTCCCGCTCTCCTTTCAAAACTCGGATGATATCTTTCGACATAAAAAATAACTTATCATCTCCATCATTTTGAGTAATATGCAGCGTATTCGTATAAGGTGCTTGAGACATATATAGAAAATTTCGATAGCCTCGATTATATAACTGACTGACAATATCTGCCAGAATTAACGGCTGACTATAAAGATGCTGAAGGCTATAGTTTTCCGAGAAAGTTTTCAGCATTCCCACCTGAATAGTCTCATCTTCATAGCATCTAATTCCGGTGACTTCGCCAAATAAACAGGCTTTTCGGCGATCGCGCCTCCCGCCATTTTTCCCATCGCTATCCCTAGTCGATACTGTAATAATCGCTAAATTATCCAATTCTGGAGATAACTGTACATTATTAAATCGAAACTTTTTAGGTAAGATTGAATATAGGGAACTCAAACCATTTTTAGCTGTCAAATGATACTTATCGCCCCGAATGCGAAATCCTTGGGAATTGGCTCGATGTTTTTCGCTCAAAATGTGACATAATACCTTAGAAAAATGTCCGATAAACTTTTCCGAAGGGGAAGGATTTTCGTGGTAGCCTTCGTGAAGTCTTACCATCGGCACAAATAAATTATTGGGTAATTTTTGTAATAAGATTTTGAGGGCAATATATGACATCAGCGAAATAGCAAACTTGTAAACAAACGTTGCTTGTCTTTGCAAGCCTCCATTGCTGTCTAAACGTCGGTTGTTGTAGGGAAAAACGACGGATTTATGCGGAAAACTTTTATAAAAAACATCTCTAGAGCGATCGGCTTTAGGAATCCAAAACACTGGTAAAGCCTGAATACCTTTGATATTATATTCCATGCTGAAACTTTGGGATTCATCAGTTGGGAAATATCGAACATCTTCAATCTGAATATTGACCGGAAATTGACAAATTGATCTCTGATTAATATTCGATTTTTCCACAGAAATATACTGAAGTGTTTCTTTCGGATTTCGCCCCACAACCTCCTTGAAAAATTTTCCGGTTGTCAAGGTACGATCTATATTTTCAAGTAGACCTTTTTTAATCAGGATCTGCCGCGATTCTGTGCGAGGTGATAAAATAGTTTTATCTAAGATTGATTTTTGCAGCAATTGCTTGAGACAGTTGATTTTATAAGCGATGTTAAACTTCTCAAATCCTTGGATAAAATTGCGAAAAAGCTCTTTTTTGGCATCCTCATCAGAACCTTGCAATATGGAAACTACATTTTGCTCAAAGCCAGCGATCGGGTTATAATTAAGTTCAGAGTCAGTGTCGTAATTTGGCGCTAGTGGATTGCTGCGAGAGGCAAACACAAAATAGTACAAAAATGCTATTTTTAGTACCTTGCGGAAGAAGGTTTCATGATTGGCTGGTTCCTCCAAGGCGGCGAGATGTTCCTGGCTATCGGGATTTAACAAATTTAGATAGTAGTCGAATACGCGATCGCCTCCACGGGATTGTACAGGATTGCCAAACTTGAGTTTGAGGCCAAAAATAAATTGGCGATCGCCCCCAGCATCATCCGTAGTTTCTCCCAGACTACCTGCTATAATCGGAACGATTGGTAAATAATCGAAAGCTTCCGATCGCGAAAACATATCTTTGTAATTAACCGGAGTTTTCTGATAGCTAACCAAGTAATCGCCATCAGCTTTATTGGTATCACTGATATATCCTTCTATTAACCTCAAACGCCGAATTAAATCTTGGAGATAAATCAAACCGCGCCTATTTTCTGTAGTTGAATCAATATTTTCTAAAAGATACTCCAAGTAAGTAATTTTAGCTTCTTTTTTCAGTTGTCCCAGAGTTTCCCGATCCACAACTCGCACCAGTCGGTGAAAATCAGAAGTTTCATTTTGCACCATTTCATCAAGCAGGAAATTAAGTTCTTCCTTCTCCTCTTGATTTCCAGTTTTTTCAGCAATATAACTCTTTAAACCTGCTTGCAATTCTTCTTCAAAAATATCTACATTGCGGATAGAAATAGTTACTTTATGAAACTTCAGCAGCGAATCAGAAGTAGAATCTAAGCATTCCAAACTCAATTTCTGTTTCTGCAAATCTTTATACAAATTATCAAAATCATACCTTAAACCTAACTGAGTCCCTTTACCTTTAAAAGACTCTAGCGGACTAATTAAACTAACTACAAATTGGTCAATTGTAACACTATCTCCCAAAACAGATTGTAATTTTTGGCGCAAACAAGCCTCAATTTCCCTAACTTGACTCCGAAAGCGCACCTCAACTTCTGGTAAGAAATTCACCGTAGCATAATCTGCTTGATGTTCGCAATTACCCAAAGGATTTTGTACTTCTTTGCAAGTAGCGACTTGATTAGCAACTGTGTCAATATCTATTAGCAAACGTTTGCGATCGCCCGAAATGCTAAACGGGTTATTTCCCTGCAAAACTTCTAAAATTTTGTCCAGCAAATCGCCATAATCTACCGTGACTAAATCGCTATCATCTAATCTTAAAACGTTCACCCTGTCAACCCCCGATTTCAGATTTCCTTAGACAAAACCAAATTGAGTACATTCAACTCATTGGAACTCAAAAGATACTTATCAGTAAATATCTTTTCCCTAATCTGTTCTAAACTGTAGCTTCTAAACACAACAAACGGGAAATCTTGATATTTATCTCCGATCGGCAAAACATTACCAACAGGATACAGCGCCTTAATATATTGAGTCAAGATATTTCTAAAATCTTGATATTTCTGTTCTTGGGGGTTACTAGCAAAATATTCCCTGAAGACTTCACCAGCAATAAATGCAAACAATGGCAAGGCATAATACCGATCCTTGCGGTGACTGCTTTGCTCAAATCTCTGTGTCTTATCAACAGAGTTTGTGAGTTCTTTTACTAACTCCATCGCATCTTTAATGGCAAATTGTAAATCCTCTGAATACGCACTACCATAACTAATTATCTGCATATTATGCCAAAGTTCACTATTAGCATTTTTGGCTATTGTTGCCAGAGGCATAATGTAGGTTTCTTCCAAAGTTTGCGATGCGATCGGTACAACCAACAAACCGCCACTCATGTAGCCGAGTTGAAGGTTATCAAGGTTCAATAAATTCTCGAAACCTTCACTTACTAACTGGGAAAACTGATTGTTGAAAAAATCGCGCTGCGAAAGATACGAAGTATGGGATTTACCACTAGACTCAACATTCTCTCTCAATGCAAAATCAGCTTGGCCGAGTAAATCTTCTAGACTATTATAGACTTGTGGTAAACGCCGATCGCTCCTATTCTTCCTATGTTCGCTCTTCAACTTATCGATTAAGCTTTTCATTTGGGATGAAAATGTTTCACCAGCAGCAAACACAGACTTACCGCCGATGGGTATGATGATAAACTTATCTGAACCAATTTGCCCGCAACCATAAATTCGCGTCATTATAGATGCTTTCAAAACCAACAGGATATTTAAAATACTCAGTTTACTTTCCTGTATCGATATCTCTTTATTATCTTCAAAATACACTACCCGATCGCCTAAATAGAAAATCAGTTCTTTATCTTGGTTGTCAATCTCATCCTTTCCGCGCCCCCGATAAATTACCTGAATCAATTCCATCAGGTTTTTCTCTATTTCAAACCTTGGAATCTCGACCAAAATATGTTTAGTCTTGGGAAAAGATAGCCCGCGACTACCTGAAGCAGTCATAAATACTACTTTCGCATCTTCTTTGCATTTTTGAACTAACTCTTTTTCCTCCTCACCAATATTAGCGTGTATTTCTATATAATCTGTTCCTTTTTCAAACTCACCTCGATGTTCTCTAATCTTGTCTATCAAATTACCCAGTTTTTGTTTATCTTGAATATAAACTATCACTTGTTCAACATCAGAGCGTTGTAACAGGGCTTCTATATCTTGTAAAATTTCGCCTTGTACTTTCTTGGTTAAATCAGTTTCTCTATCTAGCAAAGTATCTTCACTAAACTTGCAAGATTCAATGAAAACTTTGTATGTTATGCTTAAGCTTTTAGCAGGATAGGAGTTAGTATTGATAACAGTCGCGTCAGTATCTTTAAACTTAAAATTCTCGACTGACAGAGGTAAACCTGGATTTTTAGCTCTCCGAAAATAGATTTTATCCGGTTCAGCAGAGGTATCGCTTAAGTGTTGGGTGATGACAGCCTTGTCAACGATAGAAGCATCTGCAACAATCACCTTTGTATTAAACCCGTAAGCATTATTTTTCAATCCATAGGTGTTTAGGATATCATTGATCCCGTTTAAGAATTCTACGCCTCCCTCGTCTCCCGTAATCTCGTCGATCATGATAAACAAATGCTTGATGCGACTGGAGATGTCTTTCATGCGATCGGGAAACACTTCACCATTCTTTGTGTTGTAAGCATTCCTGAAAATTTTCTCAAAATGTTTTAATGTATCGCCCGCATCAGTTTTCTTTAAAGATTGGATGGAAACAGTCGCAACAATGTTATTATAATCTTTAGTATCAATCAGGGTATAAATGGCTTCACAAATGCTGTTAAGTACGCCCTTAGTATTCCGTCCACCATCTTCAATTACATTTTCTGTTTGTCTCTTGAGTCGGTCCGATCGCCTATTTTGACTCTTAGTTTCTCTGCTATCTTGAAAGTTAACAGTCTTTAATGAAAACTTTCCCTGCTTCTGATTCGAGAGATACTGGACAGTACATTTATGACCGCTATCTTTAATTAAGTCACTATAGGTATTAATTGCGAATATTTTATCATGCCATAAATCGTCAGTACCAGGTTTTTTGAACTTGTCGATAATATCTAGATTTACCTGCTTCCTCGGACTGACATAAAAGAATAGAAATCCATCGTTTACATGATCTGTGAGAAATTTGGCGATCGCAGTCGTTTTACCAATACCCGGATTACCAGTTAAAAAGATATAAGTGGCAGCAGATTCTAGGGTTTTTTCAATTAGCTTAGCGTGAGCATTTCGCAAACTCAAACCTCCGCTCAATCCCAACTGCTGCATCAATTCATCCGGCACAATTCCCACCGAGTTGACAAAACCCTCAAGTTGCTCTGGGTGGCGCACAACATTGATTTTATCCGCAGACATTGCTAATATATCGTCAACAAGCTTTTTTCCTCGATCGAAGCTGTAGCAAGCACTCCGCTTGATTTTATTTAAAACTAATTTGCGGGCATCGACGATTTCTTTAGGACTCGAATCATACTTATAAATCGAGTAACAAGTTTTCAAAACATCTAAATTTTCGGGACGGACAGACATAGTGCTAATTCCGCGATCGCTATATCCTACCGCATTAAATATTAGTCGCGAATCCTCAGCAAGTATCCCCGTTTCTCGGAGAAATTCATAAAAACTATAAGCATAACCGCCAGCTTGAATTAACTTAGCGCTCTCCTTATCATCATATTTAAAAGCAGTAAAATAACTCTTCAAACCTTCCGAAAACTCAACATCACAACTTTCAGTATCTATGCGAAGTTTAGAAAAAACACTTTTCGATCGCAAATAGTTAATATCTCGTCTCAACAAACGCCGAATAATCTCTAAATAATTCAGATTTGTCACATCCTCAGATGTCCTAATCGAAAACACCGACAAATCTACAGACAGAATCCTAAATTGCTTACCACCATATCGCAGTAATATTAGAGTATCTGCTTTCAGAAACTCGCCTTTCTGTGTGTAACTTCCAATATACTGAGAAATATTTTTAATTTGGTCAAATTGAGATAAGACTTGTCTACACCAATGTGCTTCACCTTTAACGTAAGTACCAATACTACTCTCATCACAAAAACAGGATTGGTAATACAAGATTTCCAAACGTCGCAGTTTACTTGTCTCATTCCAACCTGTAGATTCAAGGTATTCTCGAAAAAAGTTTAAACCTGATAAAAAGCCTTTTTGTAGGAAAAATATACTCCACTTTTCAGCCATCTTTCTTTCCAGAGGACTGGTTATTTTATCAGTGATTTTTCTCAGCATCTTCGGAAACTCTAGCTGCTGCAATTCCTGGAGGTACAAGTTTCCAAACTTATGCTTAATTTGCTTCTCTTTAATACAAGCAAGAATTCCAATATTAAACCCAACTTCAAACAAACGCCCCAAATCTTCTGCTATCAGAGATTTCATGACTGCGTACCTCCTGTTGATGCATTTAAAACTTCTTTAACTTTAGTCAAAAACGCCAAAGCATTAAACTCTGCAACTCCTCCCATATGCTTGTACAGAGATAGTTTACCTACAGATTGATCTCCTATCAAGTTTTCATAGGGGTCTAATTTAAAACTAATTTGAGCGTTTTTACCACTTGCTTTTTCGTAGCGAGAAAAGTGGAACAAGGTCAAATACTGCAAAATGTCATTTTTTAATTGAGTATTAGAAATCAATCCTTGATGGATATGTTCATCATCCAGTATATCTTGATAAATATTTAACAAGGTAGCATAGGAAATTACACCCCTATAATTACGTTCTGCTTCTGAGCCGACTACCAAACCATTAAACAAATTAAAAAATACCACAGAGCGTTTGCTGGGGTCTTTGACTAAAGCGGTTAACTCCAATGTATCCTGAATGTATAAAGAATTTACTCCCAATCTTTCTGACAGTTTAACGGCATAGTATTTGTCAAAAAACATCGGGTAAATTTTGATGTCATTGTAGTTTTCTTTAAAATATTTAATCACATCTTTCGACATGAAAAATAAAGCATCTTCTTTTTGTGTCATGTGCAAGGTACTAGAATAGGGAGCTTTGGCTATGTAGAGAAAATGCCTGAATCCCAATTTGTAAACGTTTCCTATTTCATCTCGCACTACAGTAGGTTCTTTAAACATCTGTTCGTGTTCGTAGGTTTCCGAGAAGGTTTTGAGCAACTGTAGCCTGACAGAACCATCTTTTTGACGAATTGCACCGACAATTTCTCCTTGCAAATTCGACAGTTTTTGGTCGCTATTCCACCTAGCATCACTCTCGCGACTGGAAACTATAACTATAGCGAGTTTGTCCAGTTCTTTTGGAGAATCTGACTGGTTAGTAAAGGTAAACTTTTTGGGTAGCACAGAATATAAAGAACTCATTACATTGGGAGCTTTGTATTCTATATTTCTGATATCAACACCCTGAGAATTAGAACGATGTTCTTCATTTAGTAAATGAGACAACCTTTTAGATAAAGAACGCATGAACTCTTCTACGGGCGAATCTGACTGTTGATTGCTCAGTTGCAGGCGCAGGATGGGAATGAATAATCTACTCTGTTTTTCCAATAACAGTTTGAGGCAAGTATAGGCAAGTAAATCGAAGGTAAATCGATACACAAAACTTTT
The DNA here is from genome assembly GCF_020883045.1 of Microcoleus sp. CAWBG58. NCBI lineage: Bacteria > Bacillati > Cyanobacteriota > Cyanophyceae > Oscillatoriales > Microcoleaceae > Microcoleus > Microcoleus sp. CAWBG58. The sequence goes on from NZ_JAHRFA010000020.1 coordinate 14,485, forward strand.
TTTATTATCCCATTTGTTGCTGGCTAGACTATAGGTGAATTCGACTAGCTTACGCTGTTGATAAAACCGATTATATATAGTTGTACACTGTTGCTCATTTGGTCTCAGCAACACTGGCAGAGCTTTTACACCTGTGACATCATACTCCATACTGAAGCTTTGCAGGTCATCCGTGGCAAAATAATGAACATCACTAATTGCGATTTTAGCTGTGAGAGTACATAGGGAATTTTCACTAGCCTTTGCTTGACCAATAGCTATATATTTTAATACTTCTTTGGGCTTGGTTCGTAGCTCAGGCTTAAAAAATGTAGAGGTTGTAGAAATATTATTGATACTATTATCTAAAATGCTTTTTCTGACCGAAATGTGAAGCGGAAATTCTTTCGGTGAATGCTTGTGTTTCAGAATTTTTTGCAGAAGATTCTTGAGACTATCTATTTTAGAGGCAATATTATATTGTTCAAAACCTTTTTTTATCCCTCGCAAAAGCTTTTGCTTTGCTACTTCATCAGAACCTTTGAATATTTTTAATACTTTTTCCTCAAATACTGGAATTGGATCGTATTCTAAGTCTGAGTTAACTGTGTAACCGTCTGACAAGGGATCTTTGGCGGCAAAAACGAAGTAGTACAAAAAGACTAACTTCAATAACTTTCTAGCAAAAATTTCTTTTCTAGCAGGATTATTAAGTTCGGCTTGATGTTCTTCATTTTGTGGATCGAGCAGATTGAGGTAATAGTCAAAGACTGTTTTTCCACCATAGGCTTGCACTGGGTTATTAAACTTAAGCTTGAGTCCAAAAACAAACTGGATATCTCCTTTGTTTTCGTCTTTGGTTTCTCCTAAATATCCTTCTATTTTGGGGATAATTGGCAACATATCAAAGGCTTCAGCACGAGCAAAAGCATCTGCATAGTTCAAGTCAGTGTCGGCATAGTTGACTAAGTAATCGCCGTCGGTATTTTTGACTATATATTCATCAATCTGTTTGAGACGCCGGATTAGGACTTTTAAATAAATTAGACCCTCGGCATTTGATGGGTTATTGCTGGTGCTAATGTTGTCTTGCAGAAATTCTAGATAACATATCTGTGCTTGTTTTTTGAGTTTGCCGATAGTTTCGGTATCTACAAATTCTTTGAGTCTGTAAAAGTCTGATTTAGGATCTTCTTCTAAATCTTGAAGAATGAACTCCAACTCTTGACAATCGTCCTCACTAGCGCTAGCAAACTGAGATTTGATATAATTTCCTAAGCCTTGTTTTAGTTCGGTATTAAATGTACTGGTTTTACCAACGGTTATAATTAGTTTGTGAAATTTTAGCAGTTCTTTGCTGCTAGTATTTTTTGTGATACTCAAGCGCTGCTTTTGTAACCCTGAATAAGTGCCAAAGGGATAGCTAAAGTCTAACTTGGCAGAATTACTTTCAAAATCTTGCAAATCTGTAATTAAATTAGCAATAAACTGTTCGATCGCAAGCTGTGGATTTTGTTGCTTAATTGCGGATTCCAGTCGAGTTTTTAAACTATTTTTAATTTTGGTAATTTGACTGGGAAAACGTTCTTTGAAACCGGGAGTAAAGTTGACTGTGGCGGTACGAGCACCGCGTTCGGAAGCACCTAAAGGATTTTCTACTCCCAAACCTGCGACTGCTTCGGCGATGCTGTCAATGTCGATGATTAGCCGATCGCAATTACCGTGTATCTTAAAAGGATTCTGAGTCTGTGGCTTCTCTAAAGTTGCTAAAATCTTGTCCAATAAATCACCACAGTCAACCGCAACTAAATCCCCATCTGCTGTTCTTAGGGTATTCACTCTGCAACCTCCTCGCACCGCTTGACAACTTATGCAATAGAGCTATGATAGCCGATATTGATTTATCAATCAAGCAATTTGATTTCTGGCTTTACTAGCCAATTGATTCTTAAGTTTTATATCGGTTCAAAAAGCTTGAATCCACTCTTTCACTTCGTATTCTGTCCAAATCCCATTTACCCAATAGGGATCGGCTTCAACTAATTCTCGCACAGCCGCCTCGTTTTCTGCTTCGTAAATTGCAAAAACTTTGGTTAAATCTTTGGTAGGTCCGATCGTACTTAATACACCTGATTCCTTCTGCTTGGCCAATCCGGCTAAATGAGCGTCTCGAAACGGAGCTCGTTTTTCGAGAACATCTTCGCAGTAACTTCCCCACATCACGTATTTGGTCACGGTTTTGAGCCTTGAATAAATTTGTTTTAAGGTTATTGTACAATAAGATTAGGTGGATTTGATGCAATTTTTTAAGATAAGATTTTTTAACCGCAGAGGGCGCAGAGGGCGCAGAGGAAGAGGGGAAAGAGAGGGGTTTGTTGGATGGAGAGAATTGATGATGCGAGTATTTATCCTTTGCAATTTCCTGATGTTTCTTTTGCGGTTCGGGAGATGTTGCGGCCTTTAACTACAACTTAAAACTCCCGGCGGTTGGCAACCGCGTCTACATAAACAAAACCCACCTCCGTGGGTTCAAGAAAGTTAGCTGTAGGGTGCGTCGCCATGAAAATCTCTAACTAAATATCGAAAATCTCAGGGCGATGCACCCTACAATTAGCTTCTGAGGCTAACGCCGAATTTCTCGACTAAAACATCGCGGACTTTTTGTTGTGCGGGTTCGACATCGGTTTCGCTTAAAGTTCGATCGCCCGATCGATAAATCAACCGAAATGCTAAACTACGTTGTCCGGCTGGAACGTTGTCACCACGGTATTCGTCGAACAATTCCACCGAATCTAGCAAGCTACCACCAGCCTTTTTCATCGCACTTTGCATCTCCACAACCGCCACTTCCATCGGTGCGAAAAATGCAATGTCTCTGTCGGAAGCTGGGAAACTGGAATAAGGTGCAAATTTGCGAGTCGAATTTTGGGATTCGTCCAAACTAGCTACTAGCAATCCCAAGTCTAATTGAAACACATAAACCTGTTCGGGCAAATCTTTTTCTTGCTGCAATTGCGGGTGCAATTGTCCAAAGATTCCTAAATGTTTCCCGTTTAAGGATAGCGCAGCAGTGCGGCCCGGATGCAAGCGGGAATTAGATGAATCACTGGCATATTCCACGGCTAAACCCAACTGTTGAAATGCACTTTCCAGAATCCCTTTGGCTTCAAACCAAGTTAAAGGCCGATCGCGTCCTCCCTGCTGCCATTTCCACACTGTCGGGTCGCCACCAATAATCCCCGCTACGGCATCTGATTCTTTCTTGGCATCTCCTTCTTTCCAAAAAATCCGTCCGACTTCAAAACCGTTGAGCGCGCCGTTTCCTTGCTCCAAATTGTACCCGAAAGCATCAATCAAACCTGACAGCATTTCTGTTCGCAATGCCGAATACTCGACAAACAGCGGATTTGCTAGCACAACTTGATTGTCTCCTTCGGTTTTTACTAGGGAATAGTGCATCAATTCTGTCAAGCCTGCCGCCCGAAATGCCGATCGCACATTCCGCAATTGCGCGTATTCTGGAGATAGATAGCCTGGTTCGGTTTCGCTAGGTAAAGTATCGCAGAAATTGTCGTAACCGTGGAGTCTCGCGACTTCTTCGATTAAATCGATTTCCCTTTCTAAATCCCGGTAGCGGTAAGGCGGAACAGTTATCGCAAATACTCGTTCTTTTGCTGTCGCAGCCACTTCGCAGCCCAGGGCTGTGAGGATATTTTTTACTTCCTCCGGTTCCAGATAGGGAGAACCGCCGGTTGCTCCTCTTTTTAACTGTCCTAAGACCAAGTTTATGCGATCGAGACGCAATTCGAGCGATCGCGAAAAACTTAAATCTCCCCCCGAACTCGCCGTTTTCTGCACCGTCGCATTCCCGCCAGCCAACTCCAAAATTAGGGCAATAGCGCGATCGCACGCCGTCGTTAAAGCTGCTTGATTCACTCCCCGTTCGTAGCGGATCGATGCTTCGCTGCGGAGGCCTTGAGCGCGCGCAGAACGGCGAATCGTTGCTTGGTCAAAAATCGCTGCTTCTAAAACTAGATTTTCGGTGCCGTCGTGCACTTCCGTATCTTCGCCACCCATTACCCCAGCTAAGGCTACGGGTTTGTCGCTAGCAGTAATCAATAGATTTTGAGATTGCAGGTTGCGGTTTTGTCCGTCCAAGGTTTTGAAGGATTCGCCTGGTTTGGCAAAGCGCACGCCGATGCTGATGTCAGAAGTACCGGTGAAAGATTGCAGGCGATCGCGATCGAAAGCGTGCAGCGGTTGTCCCCATTCCAGTAAAATGTAATTGGTTACATCAACCACATTACTAATCGGTCGCACTCCCGCCGCCTGCAATCGCTGCTGCAACCAAGCCGGAGACGGTGCAATTTTCACTCCTGAGATTTCCGTGCCAATGTAAATCGGGCATCCTTGCGGTTCCGATATTTCTACTGCTAAATTGGGACTTTCTTCGCCATGAATCCCCACATCATTAGTTGTCGGAATTCTCAAACTTGCGCCAGTCAGTGCCGCCACTTCCCGGGCTACACCCACCATGCTTAAAGCATCTGCACGGTTCGCAGTTGCTGTCAAGTCTAGAATCACATCATCTAAACCTAAAAGCGGGCGAATATCGCGACCCAATTCGGGATTTTCAAGTTCAAAAATATGAATTCCTGCTGATTCCTTGGACAATCCCAATTCGGCGAGAGAGCAAATCATTCCTTCCGAAGGAACACCTCGCAATTTAGCTGGTTTAATTTTCAGATCTATCGTCGATAAAAAAGTACCGACAACGGCTACAGGTACATAAATATCTGCCCTCGCATTGGGTGCGCCGCACACAATATTTAAGGCTTCTGGTTTGCCGACATCAACTTGACAAACTCTCAATTTGTCAGCGTTGGGATGTTGTTCGCAAGCGACTATTTTGCCCAATACTACGCCGTCAGCCCACGCACGCCTGTCTTCGATTTCTTCGACTTCAAATCCTGCCATTGTCAGGGTTTCGGCTAATTCTTCCGGGGAAATCGTCACATCGACCAATTCCCGCAGCCAGTTTAGAGAAATACGCATAATTTTGTCAGTAGTTAGTTGTCCGTGCTCGGTAGTTAGTTGTCAGTGTTCGATAAGCTGTACTGCATTTAAATTGTATATTTCAATGCCGTAGGAAAACTCATCAAAACCTCTCCCTCTCTCGCTCTCTGCCTTTGATTAGTCTACGCCGGCGGGCTTCGACTGTGCAGTCCGAGAATTTATTCGAGAAAACTGTTCATACCATACAAATTAAAATTTGTCAAGACGATTGTGGTAGATATCAGCAAAAACGAGCGATCGCGCACTCATGTCCGTGACTGCGGTCGGATGAGTAACATTCTCAATCAGAAAATGAGGTATGCTAGAAACATCTAACAGCGCAAAAAGCACTTAAGTTTAGAAAGACTTTACACAAAAAAGGACAACTTTAGCAAGTCTTTAAACTATCTTCAAGGATAATCTACCGCAAAAACTCACAGCAACGAGATAATTAAAATAGGGAAAAGATATCGGCCTAAAAGACTTAGGTGCAATTCCAATTCGCAACCGGATGCACGACCCGCCGGCAACTGATAGAGCTGTATTTCTAGCAGATGCGGTTTAAGGGAATTTGTGCAGTCGAGCGATCGCCAGAGCAAAATCAGAAAAATATAGGCAAACTCAATCAACATGAGCTACTGCGTAAATCCGGGCTGTCCACATCCTCAAAACCCTCCTGACTCTATTCTCCAGTGTCAGACCTGTGGTGCGCGGTTATTGCTGCGCGCTCGCTACCAAGTCATTGAACCTTTAGGACAAGGAGGTTTTGGAGCTACATTTCTGGCAAAAGACATCTCTTTGCCTGGTCAACCGAGTTGCGTGGTCAAGCAACTCCGACCCAGTAGTTCGTCGCCGCGAGTTTTAGAAATGGCGCGGGAATTATTCAAGCGAGAAGCGAAAACTCTCGGTCAACTCGGCGACCACCCGCAAGTGCCGAGGCTGTTAGATTATTTTGAAACCGAACAGCAATTTTACTTAGTTCAAGAGTATGTTAAAGGCTCGACTTTGAAACAAGAAGTCAAACAATCAGGGCGTTTCAATGAATCAGATGTTAAAAATTTTCTATTAGAAATTCTCTCGGTAGTGCAATACGTCCACAGCCAAGGAGTAATTCACAGAGACATTAAACCCGCAAATATTATTCGCCGCGCTCAAGACAATCACTTGGTTCTGATTGATTTCGGAGCGGTTAAAGACCAAGTTAGCCAAACAATATTATTAGACCCCGCCGACCAAAGCGCCAACACGAAATTTTCAGTTGGTACGTTTAGTTTTGCTCCCCCCGAACAAATGGCGCTGCGGCCGATATTTGCCAGCGACATCTACGCCTTGGGCATGACTTGTTTGTATTTGCTGACAGCAAAGTCTCCCAAAGATTTAGATTTTGATGCGGTAACTGGCGAAATTGTTTGGCAGCCCCACGTTCAGGTGAGCCCAAATTTTGCGCGGATTCTTGAGAAAATGCTCAAGCCCATGGTCGGCCATCGCTTTCAATCGACAGGAGATGTCGTCAAAGCTCTGAATGGCGAATTTGAAGACGCAGATCTTTGCAACGGCTTGACAACTCAATTCAACGCAGGTGGCCGCACGGTTGAAGAACCAACGATATTTAATAGTGATGCTACTTCGTTGCCTTCGCCCCAGATGAAAAACGATCGAGATTTGCGATCGAAGCAAAGCATCCGCACTAGAACTTCCTTCAGTCAATCGGGAAATACAGGGATGCAGCCGAGAGTTTCCCGGACTTTGGCTGAGTCTGGCAGAACTTTCGGAACTGCGGCCTTGTCCAATGGCAATTTAGCAGGACAAAAGGTAACGAAAGCGGTTGTAAAGTGGGAAAGTAACAGCTTGCGAGCGGCATATTTTAAAGGTAAACGCGATTTTGCTGACTGCGAACTGTCGGGTTTGCAATTGCCAAAAGCGCAGTTGGCGGGGGGAAATTTTTATCAGGCTAGGTTGGTGAAGGCAAATTTGCAAGCAGCGGATTTGTCGGGGGCGAATTTGGGCCACGCGAGGTTGGTGAAGGCAAATTTGCGATCGGCAAATTTGACTGAAGCTTATTGCAGCACTGCTAATTTTGAAGGTGCGGATTTTCGAGGTGCTGATTTGACTGGCGCTTATTTGAGCAAGGCGAATTTGCGGGGTGCGAATTTGTGCGGCGCGAATCTAACTGACGCTACAGTTACTGAGGAACAACTCGCAAGTGCAAAGACAAATTGGTTGACTACTAAGCCGGATGGTAAGCGGGGTTTTGGATTTTAATTGAAGGAAGAAGGAAGTTCGGCTACAGAATCCGTTGCCGATGTAACGGATGTAACGGATGGAAGTCCGATCGAAGTTGTAAGAAGGAAGAAGGAAAGAAGTAAGGAAGAAGGAAAAAGGAATATTTTCCTAATCTCTCTCAATCTCCTCCAATCTTCCCCAATCTCCCACTCTCCCCCAACTGTCAACTGTCAACTGTCAACTGTCAACTGTCAACATCTCCCACTCTCCCCCAACTGTCAACTGTCAACTGTCAACTGTCAACTGTCAACATCTCCCAATCTCCCCCAACTGTCAACTGTCAACTGTCAACTGTCAACTGTTGAACCTCTCCCCCAACTGTCAACTGTCAACTGTCAACTGTCAACTGTTGAACCCTTCCCCCAGTCAGGTGATTCCTCTGGAGGAAGCTCGATCGCCCAAATTCGCCTAAATTAAAAAATAGCAATGGAGGATTCGATCGCACAAAAATGAAACTGCTCAACCGCCGGACTCGACCCCTTCTGCACGCCAGCATCCTGGCCCTGGCTTACTTTGTCACCGGAAAACTCGCAGCGTCCTTACTGGGACTGGTGAAAGCCGAAGCCTCCCCCGTGTGGCCACCCGCCGGCATCGCGCTGGCAGCAATGTTGCTACAAGGGCGACGGATGTGGCCGGGAATTGCCCTCGGTTCGGTACTGTTAAACTCTACCTTCGCCGCGGGTATACCCTCCCCCGTGATTGTGACATCGGCTTTTAGCGTCACCGTACAAGCCCTGGCTGGGGAGGCTGTGCTCGCGCGGATCGGATTTTGTACTAAGCTCGATCGACTGCGAGATGTTCTGGGTTTGGTGGCGGGCGCTGTCATCGGGTCTACTTTGCTCGGTTCTGCACTCGGCAACTTGGGTACGTGCTTTTTTGGTTGGGCTCAGTGGAGCAATTTCTCTCGCAACTGGTGGACTACGTGGCTCGGAGACGGCATGGGAATTTTAATTGTCACGCCAGTGTTGCTGACTTTACACCACGCTATTAAAAGTTTTAAATCTCCCATAAATCCTCCGATTATTACTGACTTTCTATCATTTTTTAACTGGCTAAAGTGCCAATTGCCAGTTGCCAATTATGAATCATCAATTGCTAATTATCAATCGTTAACTGCTCATTATTTAACCGTATCAAATAAACCCCAAACTCGCCATAAAATTATATTTTTAATTGCTGATTATTTAGAAGCACTCATTCTATTTACTCTGCTTTTGAGCGTGAGTTGGTTGGTTTTTTGTTGTAAAACAAAGGGGGCGAGTGCTCTTTATCCGCTCGAATATTTGCCTTTTCCTCTCATAGTTTGGGCTGCCCTGCGGTTTCAACAGCAGGGAGCAATTTTTGCTTATTCGATCGTCTCTTGCATCGCAATTTTGGGAGCTGTGCAGGGAGCCGGCCCGTTTCTGGTTAAAAGCGAAAATTTGCAACAGGCGGTTTTATTTTTACAAGCTTTTACTGCTACGATCGCCATTGTCGCCCTGATGTTGGCTGCTGCTGTCGCTGAACGCCAGCAAGCTCTGGTTGAGGTACACCGAACCGCGGCCATGTTGCGCGACGCTCACGCTAGTTTAGCTAACGCTCAGTGCATCGCTCAATTGGGTAATTGGGATTTAAATTTAAATTGCGCCGCCGTCACCACAACTACCAACTGTGCAGAATTAGCAGCACATCATATATCCAATATCGAATTGCGGTGGTCGGATGAACTTTATCGCCTCTTGGGTTTGGCTCAGGGAACTGTTAAACCAACACCAGAAGTTTTTTTGCAGGCGGTACATCCAGATGATAGAGAATTGGTGGCGCGATCGCAATGTCAAGCGATATTTGAGCGCAAATCCTATTGCATTAACTACCGAATTTTACTAGCCGACGGCTCTGAGCGCACTGTCTGCGAACAGTCGGCAATTAATTCTAATGTCATCGCCGCCACAGTCCAAGACGTTACCGATCGCCACCGCACAGAAGCTGCTTTGCGAACATCCTCGGAGCGCGATCGGTTGCTCTCAGAAATGGCCCTGAGAATTCGCCACTCCCTCGATCTCGAAGCAATTCTCAACACTACTGTTGCCGAAGTCCGGCAATTTTTCAAGGCAGACCGGGTGTTCATCGGTATTATGGACGGAGGCGGGGAAAATTTGGCTAACCCGTTGCGCGGTAAAGTTGTTGCTGAGTCTGTCGCTGTGGAATGTCCTTCTCTTCTCGGATGGGTGCTCGCTGACGAAAGTTTTATCGAAAAGCAGAAAGCTTTTTATGCTAACAACCTCATTCGAGTTGTCTCCGATACTGCTACGGTGCAAGTCAGCAACATCATTGCCAAATTGTACAGCGACTATCAAATTCGGGCGACCTTAAGTGTGCCGATCTTTCTGGGGGAACAATTGTTCGGGATTTTGGCCGTCAACCAGTGTTCTGGGCCCCGCCAGTGGCAAGAATTTGAAATTGATTTATTAGAAAAACTGGCTACCCAAGTCGCGATCGCCCTCCAGCAAGCCAAACTTTTGCAGCAAGTAAAAGATCTCAATGCCAACTTGGAATCTCAAGTGGAGGAACGCACCCGCCAATTGCAGCAAAAAATGCACGAACTGCAAGAAAGCAATCGCCTGAAAGATTTATTTTTGCACGCAGTTTCTCACAATCTCCGCACTCCAGTTATGGGAATGTTAATCCTGCTGAAAAATTTGCTCAACAAATCGGCCTCTGACTCTCTAGAGCATATTGCGGTTTCGCGATCGATCTTGAAGCGGATCGTTGAAGCTAGCGAACACCAGTTGAGAATGGTTAATGCCTTACTCGACGCTCACGCTAGCGAAGTTCAAGGTATTGTCCTAAATACAGTACCGCTGCATTTGCAGTCTTTAACTTCCGCAATTGTTGCTGATTTAGAACCAATGCTGGCAAAAAATCAAGCAACTTTTACTTTGGAAATACCCGCAGATTTGCCACAAGTCAATGCCGACAGCAAACACTTGCAGCGAGTTCTAGAAAATCTCCTAACCAATGCTATCAAGCACAATCATCCGGGAGTCAATATAACTTTTAAAGCCGAGGTAATTGAAGTAGAAAAAGCACTAATTTTTGCAGAAAATACACAGGTTTTCACGTCCCGACATAATTTCGTCGCCCGCTGTATCCCTAACCTGTCATCTGCTGCGGGCGATCGCACGGGGATGTTCGACACCCCAAAAAATCAAGAAACCCGGGCCAAATTTCACCTCGATGGCAGTTGCCCACTGCCCCGCTATCAGGGTCAACTTGGCAATAACAGCAGCAAATTGCCGGATGTTACCGTAAAAATGGTTCGCTGCACTGTAACAGACAATGGAGTGGGAATCAGCGCTAGACAGCGGGAATCTCTGTTTGAACTTTACGTTCAAGACCCCAATAGCCGACAATTAACAGGGCTGGGTTTGGGGCTTTACCTCTCCAAGCAAATTATCAAAGCTCACGGCGGCTTCATCGGCGTCGAAAGCACTCCCGGAGGTGGCTCGACTTTCTGGTTTTCGCTACCGACTGTCAGTCGATTTGAGATTTGAGATTTGAGATTTTTAATTTACTTCACAGATGAATGTGGTACCAATTTTTGATGAGGCTGCACATATCTCGATCGCCCTGGCACCCCCCTTGATAAGCAGGGCGGTTTTATTGTCGTCAGACAAATTAGGTACGTAGTTGCGCTTCAGCGCTCTTTACAAATATTGGGAAAAAGCGCTGAAGCGCAACTACGTACCTTAGCCCAAGTGCGAGCCCTTAAATTGGTATGGGAGGTTTAACTCTGAGTCTAAAATTTTGACACGACAACAGTCGGGCGCTTGTATCCATTTGAGGGCAAATTCAACTCAGACAATCGCTATTAACCCAATTATTCAATCTTCAATTATTTAGTCTTCAATCTTCAAATCTTCAATCCAAAATCCAAAATCCAAAATCCTACAGCGGTTCTCAAAAAAAGTGAGGTATGCGGGCAATACCCATGCCCCATGCCCTATGCCCTATGCCCTATGCCCCATGCCCTATTCGTACCTCATGTTAGTGAGACTCGGCTATATGTTCTATCCCGGCCATGAAAAATCAGTTCAGGCATTAACGGTTTACGAGGTGTGGCGCGATCGCTTCCTGCGAGATCGGCTGAGCCCTGCTGTCAGAATTGCCATCTTTTTTGCCTTCACAATAATTGTCTATCTTCTGGGCGAAGCAATCTTCGCTCCCCGGGAATTTAAAATTGTTTATTTGTACACTAGCGCTGCTGTACAACTTGGCTTGCTGACTTGTTTGGTGTTGCAAAAAACCTCGTTCGGAAAACGCTATCCCGGTTTACTATTTTTGGGTTTTTCGTGGTCGTTAACAGTCGTTGTACAGCTTGGATTGGCAGCAGCAAAAATCGGAGACTTACCAATTTTAACTTGGAGTTTAGCATTTCTCACCCAAGCGACACTGATGCCAGTCCGCTGGCGCCTTCACCTGATTTCTCAACTCGGCGTTTTGTTCTGCCATGTTGGCATAAATTTAATTTTAAATCTAAGTTTTGCGAAATATACTGCTTTTCGGCTGAGCGGGTTTTACTTATATTTGTTTTGGTTTTGTTTGATCTGCGACTTGTCGGTTTATTGGTACGAATGCCTGCAACGGAAAGAGTTTAGTACCAGGCGCGAGTTGCAATCAGCTTACCAGCAGTTGGAAGTGGCTGAGGCGAAGTACCGCAGCATTTTTGAGAATGCGGGCGAGGGAATTTTTCAAAGCACTCCCGAGGGGCGCTACATTACGGCTAATCCAGCTTTGGCGCGGATTTACGGCTGCGATTCCCCGGAAGAAGTGACGGCAAAGTTTACGGATATTGAGCGACAGTTGTATGTCGATCCGGCACGCAGAAATCAGTTTTTGCGATCGATCGAGCAAAGCAACACAGTATCGGATTTTGAGTCGCAAATTTATCGCTCAGACGGCAGTATTGTCTGGATCTCCGAGAAAGCGCGGGTGGTACGGGATAGCAGCGGCTCCGTGCTTTATTATGAGGGTTTAATTGAGGATATCACGCAGCGCAAACAGGCCCAAGAATCGCAGCGGCTGTTTATTCACGCTCTTTCACACGACTTGCGAAATCCGGTAGCGGGAATGTTAATGGTGCTAAAGAATTGGCAGACAAAAACGGGGAATTCGATCGCAATTCCCCGTTCTGTTTTGGAGCGGATGATTCAAGGTAGCGAGCAGCAATTGCGGTTAATAAATTCGCTGTTGGAAGTTCACGCTGGGGAATTGCGCGGTTTAGTTCTGCACTGCAATGCGGTAGATTTGAGAGCGCTAGTGAAAGCTGCGGCGGCTGATTTGGAGCCTTTAATCAATGATGCTCAAGCTACTTTTACAAATTTAGTGCCAGATGATTTGCCAGCAGTGAATGCTGACTATACTCAGTTGTGGCGCGTTTTTTCTAATTTAATTTCCAATGCTTTGAAACACAATCTGCCCGGATTAAAATTAAAAATTTCAGCTCAACTAATTACTTCACCAGAAAATACAATAAATTTAATTTCAACTAAACAAACAAGAGAAAAATTAGCAACTCCCAATTCCCAATTTCCAATTACCAATTACCCAAATAGTATGATTTACTGTAGCGTTGAAGATGACGGAGTGGGAATATTGCCGGAACAGTGCGAACATCTTTTTGACCTTTACGTTAGGGGCAATCAATCCAGACACTCCGTCGGTTTGGGTTTGGGCTTATACCTGTGCAAGCAAATTATCGGCGCTCACGGCGGGCAGATTGGGGTAATTAGCAGTCACGGTACAGGGGCAATTTTTTGGTTTACTTTGCCCCTAGCTGAAAATAGCCGATGATTTTTTTGTATTTTTAACTACATTTGAGCGGGGATTTTTTTTTTGTATTCTTAACTACATTTTATTGCTGGGTTTGATTGTATTATATCCGTTTAGCTCGGGTGCAGAAAAATCAGTCGATCGCACTATTGATGTTAATTTCAACCAGTGGTATAATCGCCTGCATAATTTTCCAATTTTTTTTGATCGATCTTCATATTTTATTTATAAACATCATTTAATATAGAAAATCCCTAAAACTAGAGAACAGAACTGCTATTTATGTTTGCCGAGAACAGCTCAGAAAATACAGATCAAAACGATCCAGCGAGGTACGACTCAGCCAAATATAACGAGCGGTCGTTCTCAACTTTAACTCGGGCTATCCGTCTTTCTCAAGGTTACTTTTCTTTCGTTTTAGTCCACTGCAACTCCCTGGCTTTGCGGCAGCAAATAGTCGATCGCCTCCAAGCAACTTGCACCCAGAAACCGCAGCAACTGTTTGTGCCAAAATCGGCGACATCTCTCTACACGACAATCGCAGCAGAAGTAGACGGCGCAAAGCCTCCAGCTTTAATGATCCTCGGTTTGGAGTCGGTAGAGCCGATCGATCGATTGCTAAGTTCTACCAACCTAGTATGCAGCGAGTTCAGTAAAAAATTTTCCTTTCCCATCATCTTTTGGGTAACAGATGAACTTCTCAGAAAAATCATTCGCACCGCCCCAGATTTATACAATCGGATGACAACAATTAGATTCATTAGTTATTAATAAGCAGTCGGCAATAAGTAAGGTTCGTAGTGTGGACTTTAGTCCGCAACATACTGCGGACTAAAGTCCACACTACGAACGGTTTTTGTTATGGTAATCGACCGGACGTGATATCATTAGTCATTTGTTCGCCAACTATCAACTGTCAACTGTCAACTGTCAACTGTCAACTAAGAGGGCAGGCCCGCACCATCCACTGCCCCTACAACTGTCAACTGTCAACTGTCAACTGTCAACTGTCAACTGTCAACTGTCAACTGTCAACTGTCAACTTTTAAATTCCGCTTCCCAAATCCCGACTAATTCCCGCGCCGTCTCAGTACCCTCAGCCGGAAAATCGGGCAAAAAGTCTTTATCGGCCGCCACCTCATAGGGCCCTTCCTTGAACTCCAAAATCACAGTATCCGCAGCCAAAGCTACCAACGTGTGAATAGTACCCTCTGGAAGTTCCACGGCGCGAGTGGGCCCGATCGCGCTAACTCGGAACGATCGCAAAATTTGACCGTTTTCATCCAAAATCAGAATACCCACTTCTCCCTGAATCACGACAAAAAACTCAAAACCGTTCACTTCCGGGGCGCGCAGGTGTCGGTGAGGGCGCACGTAAGTACCCATTTGCACCACGTTGACAAACCGCTGCACCTTTTCTGACAAATCGTCGTGGAAATTGTAGTTTTGTCGCCCGCGAGGATTGCTGCGAGAGGAAACTGCAACTTCGTCTAGCAATTCTTGCGTCAAACACTTAATCGGAGAAGGCTGCACAACAGATATCCTGTATTTAATAGTTTTGGAACAAATCGGCTAGGCTGAGATCATCTTTACCAGCATTTCTTGACACATGAAAATCGCAAATCAGGTGCTTATCACTAAGGCAATGCGTTTGTCAAGTATTTTTAGAACAACTCTTAGCCCGATCGCCCTTTTGACTATTTTACTCTGCACCAGTACCGTTTCTGCATCCCAAGCGAGGGCTGGGGGACTGTTAATTCAGCAGGAATTGCCCCAGCAGCAACTCAAAGACGAAATTCGCGATCGAGTTCAAGAAGAAGTGGATATTGCTTTTGGGCGCACGGCAGTAATGCTGAATGGGTTGGTAATTGCCTTAACTTTGTTTCCGACAGCAGCCGGAGTCATTGTTTGGTTTTTGTTGGGCAAATTGTCCAAGCAGACAACAATTGCTCGCCAAGAAATCGAAAGTCTCCACTACGATACCATCTCTCAATTAAAACTATTAATTTCCGATGCTGAAAGTATCTTAGGTGAAATTCAACACCAAAGTCACCCAGCCGATGCAGACACAGATTTGTTATTCCCGGATGCTCAACTTCAAGAATTTGCTCCGGTTAACTACGGCAATTATCAACAGTTATTGACGGCGGCAGACTATTCAAAACAGGGAGATGCTTGTTTCTTTGAAAACCGCTATGAAGATGCGATCGCAGCTTACAATCAAGCACTGCAAATTCAGCCAGATTTAGCCGATACTTGGAACAATCGGGGAGTTGTGCTGACTCGAATGCAGCGGTATCCAGAGGCGATCGCATCCTACGAACAAGCTACCACAATTCGCCCGACCTATCCCGATGCTTGGAACAACCGAGGTGTGGTATTGTTGGAGTTGCAGAAGTACCCGGAGGCGATCGGCTGTTACGAACAAGCCATCCAAGCTAAACCCGATTACGCCGACGCTTGGAACAACCGAGGCGTTGCCTTTTCCAAAATGCAGGAATACGAACAAGCAGTAATTTCGTACAATCAAGCTCTACAAGTCAAAAATGATTATACTGACGCTTGGAACAATCGAGGCGTGGCACTGTCCAAATTGCAAAAGTACGAAGCGGCGATCGAGTCCTACGACAATGCTGCTAAAATTAGACCTGACTTTTACAGAATATGGTACAACAAAGCTCGATGTTATGCGCTCCAAGGTAACATTGATTTAGCAATTGAAAATTTAAAGCGCGCCCTGAATCTCAATCCTAATTTGTGTAAAGAGTTGGCAAAAACTGAAGCTGATTTAGAGAATATTCGCGAACACGATACCTTTAAGCAGTTGATCGGTTAATAATTGTAATTGTCTAAAAAAAGGTACGTTGTTGCGCTTGGGCGCTAAATCCGGCGCCCAAGCGCAACAACGTACCTAAACTATTGCAACTACAAATATTTCTGCAATAGCAAACCCATTTTCTCCTTAGTTGCGGGAGGTACTTTGTCTAGTGGAGTCAGAATTGCATATTTCAAAGCGGAATGTGCATCAGAAGCCGGAGGATTTTCACTCAATCTGCGGACTGTTTCTTGAATTACTTTTTGAGCATTTTCGGCATTGCGGTGCAAGTTGGCGATTACCATTTCTACAGTTACGCTGTCATGTTCTTCGTGCCAGCAGTCGTAATCGGTAACTAATGCTAAAGTTGCATAAGCAATCTCTGCTTCTCTGGCTAATTTTGCTTCCGGCAAATTTGTCATCCCGATGACTGTCGCATCCCAACTGCGGTAAAGATTTGATTCTGCTTTGGTGGAAAATGCGGGGCCTTCCATGCAGACGTAGGTGCCGCCGCGATGCAGGGAAACGTCGGCGAGGTTTAAGGATTCGATCGCGCTTACTAACACTTTAGCCAATTCGCCACAAATCGGCTCGCCGAAGGTGATGTGACCGACTATTCCTTCTCCGAAAAATGTAGAAGCTCGATTTTTTGTGCGATCGATAAACTGATCTGGCACTACCATATCTAAAGGTTTGGCCTCTGTTTTCAGGGAACCAACCGCCGACGCTGAGATTAAATACTCAACTCCCAAACTCTTCATGGCATAAATATTTGCCCGATACGGCACTTCCGAGGGCAAATAAGTGTGATTGCGGCCGTGTCTGGCCATAAATGCAACGGGCGTACCGTCTAAGGTTCCCACAATGGCTGCATCAGATGGCGCGCCAAAAGGTGTATCAATTTTTACCTCTTCAACATCCTTGAGGGCCTCCATTTTATACAAACCGCTGCCGCCGATAATGCCGATTTTTGCCTGTGCCATTTTACCCTCTGCCTCAGTTTTACAACATTGATTCTATCGAGCTATTGTTAAGTTTGCGTTAAAATAATTTAATTTTTATAGCGATTGCAATCGTTTATACACTGTTTTGTCACAAGATATGTATGATCTTAATCACAATGTATCTTTACAAAATCTTTAAAAATAAAGGTACAGGGTTCTGTTATCTATTTTCAGGGTGTTAAAAAAATGACAGTCAGTTCTGCTAGCGTACCTAAAATCGCGATCGAGGCGATCGTCCAACGAATCTTTGCTTTCCGCCAAATTACGCCTCTCGACAGGCGGCTGCTGAAGTCTGCAATGCTTTCGACAAACCGTCTCAACGAAAAGGATCGGTGTCAGATTAACCGAGTGCATCAGGGCATCCAAGATGGATTGATTCTGGTTGTGGAATAGATAGACTTTTAAACAGGATGCTTCAGTCTGTATCTGGTTGCTCTTGTTGCGGGTCATAATCTGATTTTGGCGATCGAATTTTGAAACAAAAAATAAGATAATCTCGGATAGTTTCATTTGTCCGCAGCTAGAAAGGGCGATCGTTTTTTTTACAGTCTGACTGGCTGCGGATGTCCAGGATTCGGCATTAACTATTACAAGTTAAAATTCAGCAGCCAAAAGTGTTTGTAGGGTGTGTCGCCATGAATAATCCCTAAAAAAGATTCAAAATCTCGTAGCGACGCACCGACAAGATTTGAGGAAACAACCTCTCATTGCGATCGGGTGCGTCGCTCTCTTGATTGTCGGTAGGTAGTTAGGGATTTTGGGTGGCGACACACCCTACGATTATTTGGTAAACTGTACTGCGAGTCTTCTGTCTAACGATTAAGGCTAGATCCCCCCTAGCCCCCCTTCAAAAGGGGGGGACAAGAAGCACTCAAAGTCCCTAAAAGGAGATTCATCAAATCTAGCAATCGTATCTTTCCTTAAGAAGGGGGATGAGAAACACTCAAAGTCCCCCTTCTTAAGGGGGATTTAGGGGGATCGGGCCTCACGGATAAACGAGATTTCTGAGGGTTTCAACCTTAAATTGACAATGCGAAAGGCAATGCCGTTTCCCTACAGATTTAGGATTATTAATTAAAATTTAGCAGCCAAAAGCCTGTATAAGTCATGCCGCTATCGTCTGGCTGGACTAGGAGGAAATGCAATCCTTTACTCGATTGTTTGCGCTGTTGGTAAGTTTCGGCGGCGGCTTTTACTTCGCTATCTTCAAAGGTGGCGACAACCCATCTATCGGCTAATCCAGCTTCCAAAATCAATCCGTCGGGAGCTCCGGCGATATAGTTCAAGGCGAAGGGTTTGGCTTCCTGAAGCCATCTGGCTAGGCGCATTGACTGTCGCCCGCCGTCAATTACAACTCCGGGCACGGGCACTGTTGAGGCTAAACCTAAGTTTAGAGGTAATAGCAATTCGGGCATTTCTAAGATTGGGATGGGACGCCCTGCGAAGGCTTCTACAATGTCGCCGGCGGGTAGGGATGCAAAACGCCAGCCATCGCCCCAGAGATTTTCGGGTAGGGGGATGGGTGGAGGAGTTTCTAGGTCGATCGCCCGATAAGCTTCATTAGTATAATTAGGCAGACTGGAATATTCTCGATCGCGTTTTTGCAGGAGGGTTTTCAGGGCGGCGGTGCGCCGAGTTGCTTCTACTTTGACGCCCAAAACTTTGCCCGCAGCTTCGATTAAACTGAGAGACTGAGGTCGAAATACTTGGATTGTGTCGGGCAATTTCTGGTTTGGAACTTGCTGGAATTGGGCGGCTAGCCAATGGGAGTTGGCTTCCGACTGCCGGCAAAGGGCGCTAAATTGAAATGTTTGTGCCGAGTCGCAGATGAGAAGTTCCCACAATGGTTTACCGGTTTCGTCTCGGAGAGGGCGGCGGTAGAAATCGGCTTGCCAAATACGCATGGGAATTAAAAAATCAAGTCAAGTTGACTCGATTATTTTAATCTGGTTTGAATCCGCGATCGGGATTTTGCGGTTTTCTCGCGGGGGCTTACGTTTTACCGTCGTTTCAAGCCCTAGACAGGGATTTATGGGTTTTCCGGCCAAGGTGGTAAACGTTGTAAACAAGGAAGGGCAGGTTTCAATCCCTAATAGGGTTTTATGGGTTTTCCGGCTTGATGCAGCAAATTCAATAGCATCAGAGGGAAGAGGTTTCAATCCCTAATAGGGTTTTATGGGTTTTCCGGCTTGACAGTTCGCAACCGACCGCTTAGTCAGTTGCGTGAGTTTCAATCCCTAATAGGGTTTTATGGGTTTTCCGGCTTGCAAATCCCAATAATTCGGGGCTACCTCATGGGTTTCAATCCCTAATAGGGTTTTATGGGTTTTCCGGCGTGATGTCGTATACTTCGATGTGGGCTGTTTCTACAGTTTCAATCCCTAATAGGGTTTTATGGGTTTTCCGGCTTACGAAGTCCAAGATGCTAATTTTGGTTTCCGCAGGTTTCAATCCCTAATAGGGTTTTATGGGTTTTCCGGCGGAGAGAAATTCGGTGTTTCTGGTCAGACTATTTGTTTCAATCCCTAATAGGGTTTTATGGGTTTTCCGGCGCAGTCTCTAATACCGAGGTACTGTTTGAAGGGAAGGAGTTTCAATCCCTAATAGGGTTTTATGGGTTTTCCGGCTCTTGTTTAATCAAATCTAATCAAGGATTCAAGTTGAGTTTCAATCCCTAATAGGGTTTTATGGGTTTTCCGGCGCTTCCAGTACGCCCCTACCCACATATCCTGCAAGTTTCAATCCCTAATAGGGTTTTATGGGTTTTCCGGCTTTATTCTTGCTGAAGGCGATCGGAAAACAAGAATGTTTCAATCCCTAATAGGGTTTTATGGGTTTTCCGGCAGGGTTTCTTTGCCGATCGACTGTTTAATGAAAATGTTTCAATCCCTAATAGGGTTTTATGGGTTTTCCGGCGCAGCACTTAGCAATAAATTCTTAGGTGTGGGAGTTTCAATCCCTAATAGGGTTTTATGGGTTTTCCGGCGCCATGTTTGGGATCGAATCATCATCAGAGAAGCGTTTCAATCCCTAATAGGGTTTTATGGGTTTTCCGGCTTTTTGACAATTGATTGTTTCAAAGCTTTTTGTATGCTGTTTCAATCCCTAATAGGGTTTTATGGGTTTTCCGGCTTTAGGGTATTACGCGCTTGGTAGACCCGAAGGTCAGTTTCAATCCCTAATAGGGTTTTATGGGTTTTCCGGCTGAGGTGTATCGGATTCCGTAAGTATCGCCGTGCCTTGGTTTCAATCCCTAATAGGGTTTTATGGGTTTTCCGGCTTGCAATGGTACCTGCACTCGTGATGAGTGGGGAAGTTTCAATCCCTAATAGGGTTTTATGGGTTTTCCGGCTTTGATATTCGCCATTTTTATCAACAGTTGACTTTTTGTTTCAATCCCTAATAGGGTTTTATGGGTTTTCCGGCTCAATTGCAGAAGATGTAGGCTCAGAAGTGTAAAGAGTTTCAATCCCTAATAGGGTTTTATGGGTTTTCCGGCCTGACCGCATTCTTTGCTATATCTTTTTGTTCTTTTGTTTCAATCCCTAATAGGGTTTTATGGGTTTTCCGGCTGAGTGAGGTCGGCGATTTTAGCGCTAGCTTCTTCGCCCAGTTTCAATCCCTAATAGGGTTTTATGGGTTTTCCGGCCGAGACGTGAATACGGAAAAGGTGTTTACACGAGAGTTTCAATCCCTAATAGGGTTTTATGGGTTTTCCGGCTTGAGTCGTATTTGCAGAACCACTGGGGATGCAACGTCTCGTTTCAATCCCTAATAGGGTTTTATGGGTTTTCCGGCTATTTCTCACGGATGCGATCGCCCATTATCAAAAAGGCGATTTGTTTCAATCCCTAATAGGGTTTTATGGGTTTTCCGGCCGCCCGCTTCAGAAGCCTTGCTGTATTTGGTTTTCAAGGTTCAGTTTCGCTAACCTCATCCTAAAGTACCATTTCAGGCTTCGAGTTGTCAACCCATGACTTGGCATCTTACGTTCAAATCCTTATCTGTCAACGATCGCAGCGATTTCGCTAGCCTCTTTTTTAGATAGAGAGCCTCAAACCCTTGCACTATCTACATTATAGCCTGAAAATTTCACAACTCAATTTTTACACCTACTGGTTAGCGAAATCTCAGCCATAAAATATTGTGCGATCGAACCAACAGCATCTATCCTATCCTGAGACCGATCGCACAAAAGCTATGATAAATAAACCGTCAACCTCTATCATCCTCGCCGCATCATGAATCCTGCCCTCACACAATTTGGCACTCAAATGTCCCAACTCACAGGAGTTCGGGCAATTATGAAAGATATTATTGAAACACTCAGGGCCGGCCACGGGCAGGAATTTATCAACTTAAGCGCCGGAAACCCGGTGATATTGCCGGAAGTCGAGCAGTTGTGGCGCGATTGCACGGCGGAACTTTTATCGAGTCCCGAATACGGCGAAGTTGTTTGTCGCTACGGTTCCAGCCAAGGTTATCAGCCGTTTATCGATGCAGTATTGGCCGATTTTAACCAGCGTTACAATCTCAGTTTGACCGATCGCAACATCTTAATTACTCCGGGAAGTCAATCAATCTATTTCTACGCAGCCAATGCTTTCGGAGGCTACACTGCACCAATCGCCGACACTTCCGATCCGAAATCTCAAATCCGCAACCTAAAGTCGATCGTCCTGCCGTTAAGCCCAGACTACACCGGTTACGGCGGCGTGAGCCTAATTCCCGAAGCAGTCATCGCCTGCAAACCCACGCTAGATATTGATGCAGCCGCCCACAGGTTCAAATATCGCCCGGATTTTAGTCAACTGTCGATCGATGAAACCAGCGGTTGCGTCATCTTTTCCCGTCCCTGCAACCCCACCGGCAATGTTCTCACCGACGACGAAGTGCAGAAAATAGCAGATTTAGCAGCCGCTTTCGACGTGCCGGTGTTAGTCGATTCCGCCTACGGGCCTCCTTTCCCCGCGTTGAACTTTACCGAAATGAAGCCGATTTTTGGCGGCAATATCGTTCACTGCATGAGTTTGTCAAAGGCCGGATTGCCGGGTGAAAGAATCGGAATTGCGATCGGCGATGAAGGCATCATTAAAACCTTAGAATCTTTTCAGACCAATATGTGCATTCACTCGCCGAGATACGGACAGGCGATCGCAACTAGGGCCATTAAGTCCGGCGCCCTAGCTGACATTTCTCTCAACGTAATTCGCCCGTACTATCAAAGCAAATTTACAGTAGTTGAAAGCACTTTAGAACACGCAATGCCGAAGGATTTGCCCTGGTTTTTGCACCGAGGCGAAGGAGCAATCTTTGCCTGGTTGTGGCTCAAAGATTTGCCGATGACTGATTGGGAAATGTATCAAGAATTGAAAAAAGTCGGTGTAATTGTCGTACCGGGAAGTTCTTTTTTCCCTGGTTTGCGGGAAGATTGGCAGCACAAGCACGAGTGTTTGCGGATTAGTTTGACTGCGACAAATGATGAGATTGAAACTGCGATGAAACGTTTGGCTCAACTGGTGGAAAAGGTTTATCAATCTTGATTTGTTGTTGTTAGCGGACTGAAGTCCGCACTACGAACCTTTTGCAATAAAATGAGTTCGTAGTGCGGACTTTAGTCCGCATTATGCGGACTGAAGTCCGCACTACGAACCTTTTGATATTAAACCGGAAGCGCCTTCTTCCTTCTTCCCCAATTCCTAAAACTAAACCACTCGATAAACAAAACTTAAAGTCGCCCAAACATTCACATCCAAAGCCAAATTATCCGTCGGTATTCCCAGTTTCTGCACGCCCGGAATACTAGCGGCGTGCAAATCTTCCAACACAGCCCGCGCCACATTTAAAGGATTCAACAACTTCACCGGCAAAGTATCCCTTGTTTGCTGCATTTCCGTTGCTATTGCAGCTAAAGTGCGATCGAACGGCTTCTCACTAACTATAATAAAAGTTTCCGCCAAACCTAAAGCCCCCGATACCGCTAAGCCCAAAGCCCCAGCCACCGGGACACTCAAATTATCCCCAGGGGCGATCGCCATTGACATCGCACCAGCATTACTTTCAGGCTGATAATTCATCGCCAACAACCGTCCAGCAGGATCCGAGGAAAATACGGCAGCATAAACCGGGCGATCGCTCTCGTTATATAATCTGTACTGAACTCGGCTGCCCGTTGGCACACTTAGTATACCCAAGTTACTAGATTTCTCGCTTTCCGCGCTCAGGGGCTCGAAGCGATAATCATCACTCGCCCGCACCGACTCCCGCTGCACCATCACCCGGGCTTGCGGCGCCAGAGTTGCTAAAACCCCCCGCACCTTCAGCCGCGAAGATGTCTCGTTGACAGTCAGGCGCAGCAACTTCGCCGCCTGCAATGCTTTCAACTGCGGAATCAACCGCTGTACCGCCACCTTAACCGCTTCTCCACCGTCGCCCTGGGTGTCGGGAATTGGCATTTGGCCGACAGAAAACAAGCCGTAGCGCCCTTGATACAAAGCAGGCTCGTAAGCCCCAGGAGTTTGAGCGACAATGGTTTCCGGGACTCTCCCAAACCGAAAGTCGGCAGGTTGCTCGCTTCCTACGGCTGAAACTTGCGGCACTGTTGCGAAAGCACTGGTAGCATCCACCCGCTCGATTCTTTCCAAACCAGAGTCTAAAGCTACTGTTAAACCGATGTTTCGCGGCAATACCCGAATTTCTTCCCTCACTAAATCGCCGGCTGTTAATTGCCCTTGTGTACGATCGAGCTTATCTAAAATTTGAGCTTTCGCAGACAAACCGGTGCGCGCCCGCAGCAACAGTCGCGAACTATAGCTGCTATCCTCTAGGGAATCGCTGTCGATCGACTTAACCGACGAATCCACCGCAAACACCGAACCCTCGCAGCACTCCAAAACCCCCGCCGACAACCCGCCCAGCCACAACTGCACAGTTTTGCCGCCATCTTCCACCGCCGTCACAGCCCCGTCAGCAGCAGCGGAATTTAACATTAAACTTGTGGCAAAATTCAGTGCCGGCGCGGTTGTTAAATTGTCAGGGCGAATTTGCGGTTGCTGCGATAATCCCGCCATTTGCTCGACTGTACCCGCCGCCCGACTAAAACTGACGCTGAAACTGCTAGCCGGAGTCGCTAACCACAGACTTTGGGTGAGGGCGTAGGTAAACAAACCCGCAGTAAATCCGTTCCACTCTTGTTCCCCAGCGATTTGGGAATTGGCCGCCGCACTCAGCAGGGCGATCGCACTACTGTTGTTTTTGCCAGACTGGAGACCTTCGGCAAACGTTAATTCTGCGACGCTTGGCTGCCCGATGGTGGGGCGCGGACGCGAACGGATGCGAAAGTTGCCGTTTTTGAGAAAACCTGGGTAGGTGTGACTGGTGTCGAGGATGGCGATCGCATTTTCTGTGGCGAGCGATCGTACCAACTGCAACACCGTTTCCTCTAAAATATCGTTGACCGATCCGTTTGGTAATAGCGGTACCACATCATTCACCGGCACCAAACTGTTTTGCATTTTTCCCGGAGAGTCCCCAAAACTAACTCGACTACCGCAGCCGCTAAAGTGAAAAACCACCACATCACCCGGTTTTGCTTGTTCCCTCAAATGAGTTACAAAAGCCGTCTCGA
Organism: Microcoleus sp. CAWBG58; assembly: GCF_020883045.1. Taxonomy (NCBI): domain Bacteria; kingdom Bacillati; phylum Cyanobacteriota; class Cyanophyceae; order Oscillatoriales; family Microcoleaceae; genus Microcoleus; species Microcoleus sp. CAWBG58. Next base: position 39,059 of record NZ_JAHRFA010000020.1, read on the forward strand.
TATTTTCCCTGGTAGCACCAGCATCAGTCAAAGTCAGAATATCCGACGGCGCAAACCCGAACCGATATACCAGCAATTCACGCTGCAATTCCACATCCGTCACACAGCCGTGCAGCGGCGACTCTGAATATTGATCGATTCCCACCAACAAAGCCAATTTACGCGCTGTTGGCTGGGCCAAAGCTTCCAAGTAGCGCGAGCCCAACCGCAACCATCCAGCCTCGCTGATTCCGATGGCGGCCAGCACCCGGCCAGCTTGCTGCAAAAATTCCCGCCGCTTGAGTCCCATTTTTAAAGAGTTTTGAATTTTATGTTTTCAATTTCAAGTTAAATACCGCTCAATCCTCATCTTAAGGGATTTCAATTAGATTGCGATCCTTAATTCTTAAGATAATTTTTAAGTTTTAACTTTTGATTTTTGGGTACATCTGTGGGCAAGCAAATATGTGTGTAGGGGCGAAGCATGACAGGAGTCAATATGAGATTATCAGTAATAACTTATATAGCAATCCTAAATCATTCATGAAGATTTGTAGGGGTAGTGGATGGTGCGTGCCTACCCCAGCACTATCCGGGCAACCACGGGGGGATTGCCCCTACAACAACAATTATGGAAATTATTTAGGATTGCTATATGCGGTCATGCTTAGCCCTCTTCAAAAATCAGATGCACCCTGAGTTTCAAGCTTAAATTTGACAATTTAAAACTCAAAACCCCAAACTCAAAACAATTCAGAATGCCACCAATACCAAAGTTCAAGACTTAAATCTCGTAACTGAAAATATTCATAGCCTTCGCTAATTCGGCGGCGACTTCGGGTCGAGAAAACTGCGGCGGCGGCAATTTTCCAGCGCGCAGCATCTCGCGGACTTTCGTACCCGACAAATGCACCCGCTGTTCGGGAGTGCTGGGACTTGTTTTCGTTGTACCCATTTGTTCCGTCACCTTGCAATAGAAAGCGTGCTCGAATTTCATCGGCACAATTCCCAATTCAGAGGGTTCAAATTCGTCAAAAATGTGTTGGGCGTCGAAGGTGCCGTAATAATCGCCAACTCCAGCGTGATCGCGCCCGACAATAAAGTGAGTGCAGCCGTAGTTTTTGCGAATTAAAGCGTGAAAAATTGCTTCTCTGGGGCCGGCGTAGCGCATAGCCGCCGGATTAATTGCCAAAATTACGCGATCTTTTGGATAGTATTTATCTAGCAGAATTTCGTAGCAGCGCATCCGCACGTCAGCAGGGATATCATCATCTTTAGTTGTCCCGACTAACGGGTGCAAAAATAATCCGTCTACGGTTTCTAAGGCGCATTTTTGGATGTATTCGTGGGCCCGGTGGATGGGGTTTCGGGTTTGGAAACCAACTATGGTTTTCCATCCTTTTTCTTTGAAAAGTATTCTCGATTTCGCCGGGTCAATTTGGTATTGCGGAAACCGCGCATCTAGTTCGCGTTCCAGCAGCCAAACTTCGCCTGCGAGGTTAACTGGCCCGGATTGGTCTACTACTTGGACGCCCGGGTGTTTGAGGTCGTCGGTACGGTAGACGTTGAGGGCTTCTTCTTCTTTGCTGTAGCGGTATTTTTCTGAGAGTTCCAAGATACCGGCAAATTCGCCAGCCGGGGAGTCGAGGCGGACTAGGGCGCCTTCGGTGAGGGTGTCGGCGACGGCCTCGCTGACGGAAAGGGTGATGGGAATCGACCACGGGAGACCGTTGGAGAGGCGCATTTCTTTGACTACCGATCGATAATCAGCTTCTGCCATGAACCCTTTGAGAGGACTCAGGGCGCCAATTGCGATCATTTGCAAGTCAGAGATCGATCGATCTGAAAGCTGGACTCGCGGCAGGGACTCTGCTTTGTCGAAAAATTCTTGTCTTTGGTCTAGTGTAGCAATGCGGTTGACCAGGATGCCGCCGTGAGGGGCAATGCGGTCTGAATGCTGGCTCATGTCGATTTGAAGTTGTTGGTTTTAGCTGCCAGAGTACATACTACCAAGCGCAGGCAATAAATCTACATTATTTTTTAATTTTTCTGGAGTTGTGCAGAATGCTGGTGAAGGCGGGCTGTGATTCTTTAAACTGCAAACTCGCCATCAAAACTCTCAAATTTCCTGTCCTATCATGTGCGATTCATGTGCGATCGATTACCATCCTAAAAAAGGTTTGTAGTGCGGACTTCAGTCCGCAAATTGCTGCGGACAGAAGTCCGCACTACGAACGGCTGGTTTGTAGTGCGGACTTTAGTCCGCCATAAAAAAGGTTTGTAGTGCGGACTTTAGTCCGCAAATTGCTGCGGACTGAAGTCCGCACTACGAACGGCACGACGAACTGCTGGTAGTGCGGTTAATCGATCGCCCGCGATATCAACTTTGCACGCTAAAGTCTTCGGGTGCTATTCCCCAATTAACCCAGCTAATTGCTTCTTTAGCCGTTAGCACTTTTGGCGGCACTCGCAAAGCGTGAATGTGTCCCGTACTCGGACAAGTCATCTTCAACAAAAATATGGGTTCTATGTCAACATCATTCTCAATTTTCAACAAAGTATATTCTTGCCAAGTATCCAATTCTATTGCTTGCAATTCTTGACAAATCCTCGGATAGCCGATCGCCCCAATCAACACTCGCCGCACTTCCGCATTCTTTTCTCTTAGCAGCCATGAAGCCTCCCACAACTCCGGCGCAACTTGACCGATGCTTTCCGGTAACAGCACGCCACGATAAGAGTATACCTTGAATTTGTCAGCAAATTCGATGGCGGGCTGACATAAAGCGTGGAGCAAATATTCGCTGTCAAAATGAATTTTTTGCGGGCGATCGCACACAAAGCACTTTTCCTCAAACGGGTAAATCCAGCCGCAGTTTTCGACTAAGGCTTTAAAGGCTGAGTACAAAGAGCGATCGCACTCCAATCCTAAGACCTCTATACAAAAATCTACCCAACTTCCGTGACAGGCAGAAAGTTCGGATAATATCCAGTTATTATTATAGGTTATCTTGACAAAAAATTGGTGAAATCTGCTGCCCAACTTCTTAGCTAATTGGGCATAAACTTCGTCTTTAATATGAATTTGGAATTGACTTATCAGTTGAGCGTACAGCGGGTTATAGAGTTGGCTGTAAATCTGATTTTCCAGTTTCCGGTTGAGCTGACTTCTGAGTGTATCGTACAATTCATTATGAATTTTGTCTCGAATTTCGCTACCAGTTTCCAAACCAGAATCGCGTATCCTTAGCCGTTCAAGAGCTTCCAAAGCTATGTAAGGGCTGTCACAGAAAATAATTTCCGGTTCGCCCAAGCCGATGATGTTGTAGGCGGTGTTGATAGCCGCTGTCGCCATCGGGCGATCGAGAAGTGCGATCGACAGTCCAATTTGCCGCCACTTTTCGCGATAAATGGGAGTTAGGGCTGCTTGTTCGGGAGTTAGCGCGATCGTTGGTACGTTCATATTATTTAATTTCCAGTCAAAAAATTAATTAAGTGCGATCGTTCCGCCTGCATCTGGTTTTTCCAAATATGTTTGTAGGGGCGAAGCATGACCGGAGTCAATATGGAATTATAACTAATAACTTATATGCGGTCATGCTTCGCCCTCTTCTTCGCTTCATTCCTCAAAAATAGAGAAGGACTGAAGTCCTCACTACAAACCTATTTTAGGATAGTAATTATAGCGGTTCTCAAAAAAGTGAGGTATGCCCCATGCCCCATGCCCCATGCCCTATGCCCCATGCGTACCTCATGTTAGTGAGAAAGGCTATATAGATTATTTGTATAAATTAACAATTTTTTGCAAAACCCCTAAAATTACAGGAAGATTATCGAGATAATAAACATCATCATCAATAATTAAATTCTTTCCTTTTAATTTAAGAAACCGCCAGACTACCCCCGAAGTTACACAGCCAAATACGGCAGGAATTGAATTTTGTTGGCGTTCGTTAAATAGCTGAGCCGCCACCATTTGTGCAGCACACTGCGGCAGACAAGATTCTATTTCTCCGCTTTTTGTTTCTCTAAGTGCAAAAAACGGAACTTTAATTTCAAAATTCAACGGTGTCCCAGACAGTATAAAGTCGCATTCTCCATGCAATCCCTGAGAAACATCTACATCAAATGCCCAACCGGAAAAAATAGAAAATTGTCTGTGATTTTTTTCTCTAAATTCTAACAATATAGGAGAAATAATCCGTTCCGAACGTTCTTTTGCTGTTGTTATAGCAGTGTTAGAACTAATTTCGAGAGCTCTCCAAAGCCATTGGGATGGTTCTAAAGGAATAATTTTGGCACTCAAAATTGGACTGAGTGACATCTCCAATCCAAACCGCTCTTGTAATTGTTGGAAAGTGAAGGTTCTGTAGGACATATTTATCAGATAACTCGTTCAACAGTTGACAGTTTGAGAGCGATCTCTAACTAGAAGGAAGAGGATTGGAGTAATGAATAGTATGATTTTAATTTTTCCCTCAAAGGAAGTGGATTTCAACCAAGTCTTTCTGGTGAAAATAAACATCACTTTGAGATAGAAATTGAGTTGAAAAATGATAAACTAGCTTAAATAGCAAGGGAGCATCTCATTTTTATAAAGAGCATTTTTTTATGTGAGTGCTGTCCCCCCTCGCACGGGTTACACAAAGCCAGGGCGATCGGGGACAGCACTATAAAGACAAAACTGAGAGGCTCTCAATAGCAATCCTTGAGGAATTTGTGAACCTCTCTCTTTTTTCTATCTCGCGACGATAAGTAAATCCTGATTTTTATTCCTTCTTTTTATCCTGAGCGACTTGTCAGCCAGCGTAGCCGAAGCGAGCCTTCTTCTCTCTGGCATCTTTCCAGGAAGCATCGAGCGTGCAAAGCATTTGTAGTGCTCTTCTCAGCTCGCAAATCGTAGTAAAACATACTTTTTGCCAGCTCCGCAGATATGCTCCCTGACAGTTGACAGTTGACAGTTGACAGTTGACTGTTTACCGACTGAATGCCCAATGCCCAATGCCCAATGCCCAATGCCCAATAATTAATGACAAAAAAGAGATGCTCCCTATTTTCTCTTCCTTCTAAACATTTAACCACTGAATGAGTATCTTGGGCGCTGGCAACAAAATAATTAACAAAAGCCCGATCGCTAGCAACCCCAAAAAATCTCGCCTATCGTCCAATTCGCTGACATCATTCAACGCAGGTTCGTCGTTGAGGGGCGTCAAAAACAAAATAATTGCCCACAACAGCAAACCTTGTTCCAAAAAAGAAAGCAGTAGCATACAAATTCTGGCAAATTGCCCGATCGCCATACTAGCCCGCTGGCCAAACATTGCGTGTACAATATGCCCGCCGTCGAGTTGTCCCACAGGCATCAAATTAAACGCTGTCACGATCAAACCCAAATAACCCGCCACCGCTACTGGATGCAAATGAATCGCAGTTTCCGCATTGAAAGCGCCGCCCAAGGTTAACTTGCTCAACAAAGTCATCAGCAGCGAAAATTTCGGACTAAAAGAGTCAAAATTTAACATTCCCGACTTGTCAGACAGCGGTACAATTGTCGAATGCTCCAAACCCCAAATCAACAACGGCACTGTCGCGACTAAACCCGCCAGCGGGCCGGCAATACTGACATCAAATAAAGCTCGGCGGTTGGGAATTGGACTCCGCATTTGAATGAATGCGCCAAAAGTTCCCAAGAAAAAAGGAACCGGAATAAAATAAGGCAAAGTCGTGCGAATTTTGTAGAATCTGGCAGCTAAATAGTGACCGGATTCGTGAATTCCCAAAATTGTAATGAGAGCCAAGGAATAAGGCAAACCCTGAAGCAACACATACGGGTTGGACTGCAAGATTTTTTCAGTAACTCCAGCAATTTGCGAGCCGACAACTGTAGTCGTAAACACCGTAATCAGCACCAAAGCTAAGGCAAAAAACGGCCTGGTTACAGATTCAGTTTTGACCGAATTTTCTCCGGATTGGTGGCTGGGATTGGGAACTATGGCAAAAAAAGGTTGACCGCTCAAGCTATTTTGAAATATGACTAAAAAGCGATCGCCAAAATGCTTCTCGACATTCTCCCGAATCGCCTGATAAGCCGCCTCCGGGTTCGTCCGCAACTGTCCCCGACAAATGACAGCCTGCGGGCGAAATTCTAAATCTCGCAAAAAGTAAATTGACCAAGGAAAACAATCGCGCAAGCTCGCTTCTTCCTCGGAATCGATCGGGCGCAGGGGCGGTTTGGGCTCTGTCGGTTCACCATCAGAACCTGCTACCTGCTCAGTCGTGGAGGCGATAATTTGCTTGCGCCCCAACTGTACCAAAAACCAGTACAAAAAAGGGCAAACCAGAAAAGGTATAATTACCAACTCGGGCGGTACTTTTTTGCTCGCGCCGTTAACTAAAAGCCAACCAGTCCAAATCAGCGCCGGCGCCATCATTACCAGCCACAGCAGCCATACCGGAGTTCGCGTGATGCGGCTGGTGCTGCTCTGCAACAAGTAGTAAGATATCAACCCCAGTACAAGCAACCATAGTAAAAAGAACATAATATTTATTCCATGCCTCTCAATAGCTAGTAAAAGTATAGTCATTTATGACATGACATGGGAGGCATCAAGTCCCTCCCCCTTCACTTTACTTTGAGCGGATTGACCCGCCTTGGCTGAACTACGCCCACGACCTATCCCATCACTAAACGCATTTGGGATTGCTTTTCTCAAAATGTTGTAAGAAGCGTTAACATCGGAGTTAATTAATTGACCTACCGATGTCTTGTACAAGCCTCTTTTGATCCGTTTACCACTAAATAAAATATCCTTATCTATCTTTCCATAGACAGGGATTGGATCTAAGCCGAGAAAATTAGACCGAGACGTATAAGATTCTTCTTGTACGACGACCTTAATCCCCACCAATCGAGCTTTGTATTCCAACATCTCAATTAGTCGAGCATGAGGAATACTGACAAAGTTCTGATTAGTTTGCTTTCCCAAATCAATCTCAGTTTTCCATTGTGCATTTTTGCCAATTACTAACGCCCCAATTTGTTTTGCTATTAAAACGTCAACAATCAGGCGACTGGTATGATGCAAGTAATTATCAATTTTTTGGTGGCGACAGCGAGTCAATCGTTGGATGCGAGGCGAACTCTTGCGACTCCCTTTTAATTGAGTTTGTAGCCGTGCTTTACGTTTGTTGTAGAACTGATTGATTGATTTTAATGGTCGCCCGTTAATCAGGAGAGGTGTAAAACCCGGCTGATTTGAAGTTAACGCCACTAAGTTATCCAGTCCTAAATCAATACTAGCTACAAATTTATCATCGTCCAGGGTGGACTCCGACTTGTCATAAATTACCTCGATCGCATATGAATCACATTTGGGAACCAACCTAACTTGGCAGATACGAGCGGGATTTACTTTGGTTTTGATTAAAATTTCCGTACCCGAAAGCTTGATGATTCCTTTCTTCAACTGCGTGCTGCTAATTGCTTGTATCGTGTACACGAGAATGTTTCGCCCTTTGACCTTATCTTTGTACTTCGGCAGTTTTGGGCTACCAGTAAATTTAGATGGATCAGTTTTGTAAGCTTTAACCGCTTCAAAAAATGATTTCCAATTCTTGTCCAATATCATCAAGATTTGCTGACTGACTTTAGCTGGCAAAGCCTTGTATGCTTGATGAGACTTCATCAAACGATTCATTTCGTTATAATTGATGTAACTCCATCCATAAACAAAACTCTGACGAATGACGTAGTTAGCAGCATTGTAGAGATTTTTGGATTTAAAAGCTAATTCATCAATCTGGGCGAAACGGTGTTCTGTAGATTTAATGATATGCCTCTCTGCTAGTTGCATTCAGGGCCTCCATCTTTTAACGAGAGCAACATTTCCTTGTTTGACTTTCTTGACTATATGATACTACTATAGCCTTTCTCAGAAAGATGAGGTACGATTGGGCATAGGTCTCCGTGGGCATACCTCACCACGCTTGAGAACCGCTATATTGTTTATTGATGCTTACAAACTTAATGAAGTTTTATAATACTTCCTTGAAACAACAGAGTTCAGTTTCCAAACAGCCCAGGCTCGTGCTGCCAAATATTTTTGCTTTCCCACCTAACCGGGATACCCTGGGTGCGACAGCTTATTTCATTGTAGAAAACGAATCGAACATCCTGGTAGATTGTCCCGCTTGGGATGATATTAACCTAGCCTTTTTGCGGGAAAACGGCGGCGTGCGGCTGCTGTTTCTCACCCACCGCGGCGCTATCGCCAAGGCGCGGGAGATTCAGGAAGCCACGGGCTGCGATATCCTAATTCAAGAGCAGGAAGCTTATTTGCTCCCCGGATTGCAACTGACGGTTTTTGAGCGAGAATTTACTGTGAGCGATCGCATAAAAGCATTTTGGACTCCCGGCCACTCTCCTGGTTCATCTTGCCTTTATGATACTGGCAGCGGTGGAGTGTTGTTTACCGGCAGACACTTGCTCCCCAATCGAGAAGGCGCCCCGGTACCGCAGAGAACGCCCAAAACTTTTCACTGGCCGAGGCAAATTAACAGCGTGCAGTCAATTATCGATCGATTTTCGCCTTCGACTCTTCAATATATCTGCCCCGCTGCGAATACTGGTTTTTTGCGGGGAAAAGGATCGATCGATCGAGCTTTTGAGCAATTAACTAATCTAGATTTAGTTGTTTGTTTGCAGAATCAAGAAAACCGGGCGGTTGAAACCGCATCTATACAAGCAAAACCCGCCTCCGCGGGTTGAAGGAGACGGCGGTTTCAACCGCCGTCTTATCAATCGCGTATTGGATTAAAATTACCTTATTTTCTTCAGTCCACGGAGGTGGACATTGTTTGTGTAGGCGCGGTTTCAACCGCCGTTTTATCTTAATTCCGCCGATTCTTACAGCCGATTCTTATGGAAAAAACCGAAAAACAAAAAATGCTCGCCGGCGAATTGTATTTAGCTAGCGACGAACAATTAATTGCCGATCGCCAGCGAGCCCGCCGCCTCACCAGAATCTACAATTCTACCCACGAAGACGAACCAGAGAAACGGTTAGAAATACTTGCCGAATTGTTCGGTGCAATCGGCCCCAAAATAGAAATCGAGCCGCCTTTTTACTGCGACTTCGGCAGCAATATTTATGCGGGAAACGGATTGTACATGAATTTTGGCTGCGTGATTCTCGACTGCAATCGAGTTAACATCGGCGAAAATTTGCTGTGCGGCCCCAACGTGCAAATTTACACTGCTTTTCATCCCACCGATCCGGAAATCCGACTTTCTGGCCGAGATCTCGCCGCTGAAATTAATATTGGTAATAATGTTTGGATTGGTGGAGGCAGTATTATTTGTCCGGGAGTCACTATTGGAGACAATAGCACGATCGGCGCAGGCAGTGTTGTTGTCAAAGATATTCCCGCCAACGTCGTAGCGGCGGGGAATCCTTGCCGAATCATCCGGCAGTTGCCTTGATGTGGTACGATCGACTCACTGGCGCGATCGGCTTTTTGGAGCTTTACACAAAAATTTTAGAGACTAGAACCGCCAGTTTGAGATTTTTTAGGTAAAATCCCCGAAAAAATCTGCGGCAAAAATCTCAAATCTCAAATCTCAAATCGCTTAATTTCTCCCTCCCGGTTTCTCCACTACCAACCTTTTCTTATGACGACTGCAACAGTTTATCCCAACGCACCCGAACTCGGCACCGACGACTACATAGTAGTAGGTTTAGCCACCTGCTTCATCAAAGAAGAAGGCGAAGTTCATCAAGTAAAAGTAATCGAACCTATCCCTTCAGCAGCTTTGCAAGCAATTGTCAAGGGAATTCCCACATCTTATGAAATGGCTTGGGGGACGACTTTAGGATCGATACTCGACGGCGAATCACCCCAAAGACTGCCGGAATTCCCCGCCGAAGCTCAGTTTAGCGAAGAATTTGGCTTTCGGGCGATCGCCGCAGCCCGCACTTACAAAATCCGCCCCGAGGCTCAAGTTCACATTCCCTTAGGAACAGTTCGTAACGACTTTACGTATTCCTTAGAACGCAAAAGAGTGCTGAACACCGAGCGCGTCATTCGCACTGAAGACAATGTGAAACAGCACGAGCACACTCACAAGGTTCTTTAAATGAATCGCCCAACAGCAGCTATTTAGCACCGCAAAAAGTTTTGAGATTTGAATTAAAGATTTAATAACAAATTTTTGGTTCATCAATAACTCAAAACTTTTAATATTTTATGATTGGGGCAACGCCATACATCTCAATGTAGGGGGCGCAGTCTGTACCTTACCTAATTGCACAAAAGCAATACATTTCAACATTACCTAACCAGTAAATCCACCTAATTAAATATAAAATATCAGTGGCTAACAAAGCTGGCTGTGTATTCCCTCTCTCTTCTTCCTTCTTCCCTCTTCCTTCTTTTGACCCCCTCGCGAATCCGAAGGGCTTCTGCCTTCTGACTGATGAAAACTGTCAACTGTCCCAGATTTACTCTTTTTTTCAACATCGGGTGCTTGTGGGCCATCTTGCCCAATTGACATAAATTATTAATAGCAGTTAACAAAACTATGAAAAATTTGAATAATTAAATTGTTGAATAAATATTGTAGTTTCTCAAAAATATGGTAGAATCTGATTCCAGTCAGACAAGGTGAGCGGGCCGGCGGGAAAAAATTCAAAAATCCCCGCAATTATTGCTAGTAGTTTCAGACTGCTGACAGGCGGGCAAGTTCATCGCTGGTGAGCTGAGAATTTCAATCTCACAAATTGGTCAAACCATGGGAAGCTTTGCGAAAGTGAAGTGGTGGAAATTAACTCAACTATTGCCAGCGAGATTTAAGGGCGAATACGATCTGCGCTACAAAATCGCGTTGTTAATTTTGGGCGTAACAATTATGGCAGCTAGCATCGCTGGTTGTATCAGCTATCAAAGAGTTCGCCGCTTGATTGTCAACAATTTAGAGCGAAATGCTTTGTTAGAAGTTAAGGAGCGCGGTAACAAGATCGATCGCTGGATCGGCACGAGAAAGACTGAGATCGAAACCCTTGCTAACACTCCTTCGGTGCGATCGATGAATTGGTCTGTGGCAGGGCCTTATTTAAAATCCGAAGTAAATCGTCTGCAAGACTTCAAGCATTTCGCATTAATTGAACCCGACGGTTCTTATTTTACCACAAAAGTTGGCAGAGCTTTGATTAACGTTAGCGATCGCCAACACTTCAAAAAGGCAATGGCTGGGCAACTATATGTTTCAGATCCTACCATTTCTCGCACGCTCAAAAAACAAAGTATTGTTCCCATTTCGGCTCCGGTGTGGTCAAATTCTCAGGAGAATCAACCAAAAAAGCCGATCGGAGTAATGAACGGTGTCATTACTATCGACAGAATTGCGGAAGTAGTAGGAAAGCTGGAATATGAGGCAGGAACTTACGCTTTTGTACTCAATTCTCAAGGAGTGCCGATTGTCCATCCCGACACTCGGTTAATGGGAAATATTGACAAAGCGGCTCCCAGTCTTTTAGAGTCCGCAGATCCTAATTTGGCGAATGTAGTGCGGGAGATGGTTTATCAAAAAACGGGCATTGTACTGACTCAAATCAACGACGCCAGAGTTTATGTTGCCTATCTTCCTTTAGAACAAGCTGAATGGTCGATCGCCCTGGTAATTCCCAGGGACAATCTCGAAAAAGAACTGTTCGCCTTAAATAGATTAGCAGCAGCAGCCACCGGACTGTTCGTCGCAGCTATTTTGGCAATAATTGTGGCGCTGAAGCTATTTTCCCAAAAGTGCATTCGCACTCGCGCAGAAGCCCTTCTCCACCGATTGACCGGCCGCATTCGCGCTTCCTTGGAGCTCGATCGCATCCTGCAAACTACTGTAGACGAACTCGGTACCTTGCTAAAGCTCGATCGAGCAATTTTTGGCTGGTACGACCCCCGGCAAGATACTGTGGAATTTTGCTGGGAATATTGCCGGGAAGGTTTACCGGGGCGCTTGGGAATCTTCGGCGCCCAAACAGGGCCCTGTGGAGATTTAGCTGCACGGCTGCATCGGTGCGAAACCATACTTCTCCAGAAAACCTCCGCCCCCGATGTCACAGCCTCTCAAGAAGCAGTGCATCTCAAACTCACAGACAGCCACTACGCAGCAGTACCCGTACTGACTCAGACTAATCGCCTGGGATATCTGTTCGCTTGTGCGAATCGGCGGTTTGCCACTCCCGACGAAGTCGAAGTTTTGGAAGCAATTGCAGACTCGCTGGCGATCGCAATTTCCCAATCCCAACTCCACGGGCAAATTCAAGAAGAACTCAAACTTTTAGAAGAAGTATTAGCGCAACTTAGAAGAACCGAAGAGCATTTAGTACAAAGCGAAAAAATGACAATAGTCGGTCAACTCGCCGCCGGAATTGCCCAGGAAATTAACAACCCAATTAACTTTATTTACGGGCGCCTGATTCACGTCAACGATTATCTCAATAATTTGCTGAATATACTTCGCCTCTATCGCGAACAATATCCCACACCTGTGTCGCGAATTGCCCAAGAAATAGAGAGCTTCGACCTAGATTTTATCAGCGAAGACTTGCCACAGATTCTCAAATCTCTGAAAATAGGAACCGATCGCATACGCCAGAGCATCCTGGCTTTGCGGAACATTTCACTTCCAGATGAAGCCAACAAAGAACGCGCCAACCTTCACGAAAGCATCGACAATATTCTACTGTTGCTCGCTCACCGACTGGAGAAAAAAATATTAGTAATCAAGGAGTACAGCAACCTGCCACCAATTTTGTGTTATCCCGGTCAACTGAGCCAAGTATTCGCTAATATCCTCAGCAAGGCGATTGATGCTGTTAACAAGATTGACAAATTCGATCAAACTATTACAATTAAAACAGATATTGTCGAGCATTCAACAGGCAGATTTATTGCAGTATCGATCGCCCACAACGGTTCTCGAATTCCGCCGGAAATTCAAGACAGAATCTTTGACCCGTTTTACCATAGCAAATCCTTGAAAAATTATACAGGATTGGGGCTATCAGTTTGCTATAAAATTATTGTAGATTTGCACGGCGGGCGCCTGACAGTTCAATCTCCCGTGCCATCTCAAATTGAATCTCAGACTCTATCTCAAACTGAGGGTGGTGCTGAGTTTGTAGTAGAATTGCCGATCGTTTGAACTGTCTTCGCTAATAGGATTTACAAACTAATAGCGACGCACCTAATCTTCCGTAGGGTGTGTCGCTTCCACCATCTTTAATAAAGACCGACAATCTAATAGCGACGCACCTAGAAGCTTCAATTAACCTATAAGCCAATACGGTTTACTTAACGCTTTTGATGAATTTCATCTGACGATTTTTGGATTATAAAGAGGTGAAGTAGATATTAAGAATATTTTACCGCAGAGAACACAGAGAACACAGAGAGGGGAGGGATAAAAGGTTTTTTTACGACATCCAAAACCCTCGCAATACTCTTCCCTCTGCGCCCTCTGCGGTTAAAAACTCTTGTCTTGATGGAGTGGATTGTATTTCAATACCGTTTACTTAATGCTTTTGATGAATTTCATCTGACGATTTTCTGGCAATATAGCCATTTTGGGCAAGTCAGATTTTTCTTAAGTCAACTGTATTGACCTATAAGCAAGCCGAGTTTTTTTATTGTAGCATTTTTTTATAAATGATATTACCATAAAGAATTGTTTGAAACCCCTAATCCCGATGGGGAGAAATTAAAATCAAACGACTTATTACTCCAATCCTCTTCCTTCCATCCAGGTAGATGTAGATGTCGCTGTCAACTGTCAACTGTCAACTGTCAACTGTCAACTGTCAACCCAACTCTTACCCATTGTGACAGGTTCCTGATAATTAGAAGTGTAACCTGGTAAAACTTTTATACTCGGTTGGGCGACTCGTAATGTTAAAGAAAGACGAACTTTGCCACTTCTATTATAAATCGAACGATGTACAAGTTGATCGGTAAATAAAATAAACTCACCCGGTTTTAAAACTACCGGAATCGCCTTCTCTTCAACTTCATTGGGAACTCGAAAAAAATGATTCCCACTAAAGAAATCGGTAATTTTGACTTGACATTTTTTGAGGTCACTTTTCGAGATATATTCAAACCCGTTTGTCTCCGTTACTTCTGTTAAACCAATATAAATATTAATTGTTTTTCCCTCCCCAGTCAGTAAATTAGGATAAATATCTCGATGCCAAAAAGGAATTAATTGACGTGAGGGATAATTTACCCATAATTCCGAACGCCACAATTTTAAATTGTCCCCTAAATAAGCTGTAAGTATTTTTAATACATTCTCATCTTGACACAGTTGCAACACCACGGCAGAATCTAAATGTCTTTCCATATAAAATTGGCCTTTGTAACATTGAATCAGCAGCAACATAACTGAACCAAATTGCAACCTCAAAAGAGATTTTAATGCCTGAGTCAATAAAACTTTAACTGGCGGTTTTGGTAAAACTTCCTTAAAGATACGATCGCAAATAGTCGCGAGTTCCTCCTGATTCAACTTGAGAGTGTAAGGCCCCCATATCCCATCAGTAGCATCATAATTATTTCTCTCTTTCTGGATAACTTGAGTGCAGCCAGTCCATAATAAACTTTTTTCCCACAACTCGTGGCATAAATCATTATTTTGTGCTAAGACAGGTAATGTTATTTCTTGTCCTGTTTGACCTAAAAATTTACCTGATATCGACTCGAATTCTGGAGAAGTAGCACATAAGAGACTGCTATAAGCTCCCTTTTCTGGATTAATTCCTAAACCGAGATATTTGCTCAAACGATGACCGATGGTAATATTAGATTGGACAAAACCTGGATGAACTGCGTTAACTGTGACATTCGTTAATTTTTGGGCAAGTTGTCTGGTTAAGAGCAACAGGCAAAGTTTAGACTGGTTATATGATTCAATAAAATTTAAGGGTGTTTTTTTGATAAATAAATCCCATTTAATTTGAGTGGGTTTTAATGCTAAATCTGAGGAGGCCACAATCACGCGACTTGAGGCGGAATCTGGTATCTTATCTAATAATAAATAAGTCAGAAGAAAATGACCTAAATAATTAGTCCCCCAAATCAACTCAAATCCTTCTTGAGTCATTCCTCTGGCATCGAATATTCCGGCATTATTGACGAGGATATGTAGGGGCAAATTTCGGTCTTGAAATAGCTTGACACAGTGACGCACTGACTCTAAGGATGCCAGATTTAAGGGTAAATATTCTATATTGGGATTTCCAGTGGTTTCACGGATGTAGGCGATCGCGTTTGTCGCTTTTTTCTGGGATCGGCAAGCAATAAAGACATGATGTCCTAATTTAGCTAAACCTAAAGATGTCATTAAACCAACACCGGAATTACCACCTGTAACGAGACAAACTTGCATAAATTAATTGATGTTTGATGTTGTTGGGAGTTATTATAGCCTTTGTCAGAAAGATTCGCGGACGTTGTTGGGCTTGGGTCCTTCTTAGTTTAGTGGTTTTATAAGCTGTCAGTCATACCTCATTTTTTTGAGAAAGGCTATAGCCTTTCTCAGAAATATAAAGTATAGCTGGCTATAAATGGAGTTTTTGATTCGGCATTGCTTACTAGATAATAAATATAAGAGGGCTTAAGCCCAACAACATACCTCATTACCTTTACGATCGCTTGTTAAATAGTTTGGTCTGTGGTGATTTTACCAGAAATAATAATCCACAATCAATGGCGGTTCTCGATTAAGAGCGATCGACAAAAGAGCGAATTTTCCGCCACCAAACAGCCGGTGAATCCTCCGGGCGGTATTTGCGATCGAACATCGACAAAATTAGGGGCCAACCCCCCACCTTCGCACTCATCAACAAGTGCATTAGCAGACAAAACACCAATACCACCCAACCAGAGAGGTGCAAATAATACCAAACCTGTGTCAAATCCCCAGCCGGCAGCCATTCTTCCTTAACCATACTGCCAGATGCGATCGCAAAAGTGAGCGCTAACAACATCAAAGTATTCACAATCCGGTGCAAACTGTACCACCAAATCGGTGTTCCCAACTGCGCCAGTTTGGTAAAAGAATCGGGCTGCACTAACCGTCTTTGACCTGCATACAAACTGTACAATGCAAAAGCAGGCATAAGTCCTAACAGCAACACCTTGCCAAAAGTGCCGTGAATCCCGATAATGTCTGCAATCCGAGGCACGGGGACTTTCCCAAAGCGCCCGTCATAGGTGTTGTACACTATAAATGCGCTCAAAATTGATAAAAGGGCGATCGCCGCGTTAGCCCCGTGCAGTAATCTCAGCAGCAATGGTTGGTAAGGTCGAGATGGTGGCATCCTGAATTTTGTGACTTGATAAATAGTCTGCCATATAATACAGCTAATCCCGGCATTTTTCAACAGTCAATTGTGAAACAAATGTGACGTAAACATGAATGGATTATGAAATCTTGCTGTTTTACTTAAAGTTTAGTGTAAGCTAAAACAGTCGATGAGAATATTTTACTTATAACATCTCACAGTTCACAAAAATGGATGCAGGCACTACCGTCTTTCTTTCCTTGGGATTAGCAGCAGATGCTTTTGCTGTTGCTGTTTCAAGTGGTTTGGCAATCAAACACATGAAGGTCAATAAAGCTTTAAAAATCGCCTTATTTTTCGGTGGTTTTCAAGCTTTGATGCCCGTAGTCGGATGGTTGATTGGTCTGAGTTTTAGTTTTTTGATATCTGCGATCGACCATTGGATCGCTTTCGGGCTTTTGAGTTTCATTGGCGGTAGAATGATTTACGAAGCGCTACAAACCGCAGAATGCGAGAAAAAGTTTAATCCCTTAGATACGGGTACTTTGATAACGCTGTCGGTGGCGACGAGTATCGATGCCCTCGCTGTTGGCATCGGATTTGCCGTCCTGAAAGATGCGATCGCTCCGGCGGTAGCTGCGATCGGATTTATTACTTTCTTTTTAGCTTTTGCAGGCGTGTTTATCGGTCACAAGTTTGGCAATTTGTTTGCTAATAAAATTGAGATGTTGGGCGGAGCAATCTTGATTTTTATTGGCAGCAGAATCTTGTTTTTACACTTAACAGAAGTGCCATTAATGGGTCAGTAGTTATTGGGCATGGGGCATGGGGCATGGGGCATGGGGCATGGGGCATGGGGCATGGGGCATGGGGCATGGGGCATGGGGCATTAGTTATTAGTTATTAGTTATTAGTCGTTTTTTCCACCGTAACATCAGCAGTCTCAGAAGGTTCTAATTTCAAATGGCCAATTCCCAATTCCCAATCACCAACTGTCAACTGTCAACTGTCAACTGTCAACTGTCAACTGTCAACTATCAACTGTCAACTGCCAACTGACCAACAAATGCTATAACAGCAATGTTGTATTATAAGGATAAAAAATTCCGTGCTAAAACTTTACGGCGGAGCCCGCAGCAGGGCCTCAATTGTCAAGTGGTATCTTGAAGAAATAGCGGTTCCCTACGAATTTGTCCTGCTGGATATGCAAGCAGGGGCGCACTTGCAGCCAGAGTTTCTTGAAATTAACCCCACAGGCAAAGTACCGGCAATTGTGGACGGAGATTTTAAACTTTGGGAATCTGGGGCAATTTTGCTGTATTTAGCTCAAAAATATGGTAAGATGCCGGACACTGTGGAAAAACAAGCCGAAATTGTGCAGTGGGTCATCTTTGCTAACGCCACTCTCGGCCCGGGAATATTTGTCGAAGCCAGTCGCGATCGCGAAACCCCGAAATTGTTACAGCCATTAAATCGCATTTTCGAGAAACAGCAGTTTTTAATGGGCCATGAATTCGGTGTCGCTGACGCAGCAGTCGGATCGATGTTGATTTACATTCCGATGATGCTACAGGTAGATCTCAGTCCTTACCCGGCTGTTTTAGATTACATGAAGCGGATCTCAGAAAGACCGGCATTTAAAATTGCGATGGGCCAGGGCTAAACATACCATATCAAAATTATTCAGCTCTCTGGGCTCTTTCTCTGCGTTCTCTGCGTTCTCTGCGGTTAAATAATTCCAAAACCACCGTAAACGAACTCAGCAAAAAATGAACAGCTAAAAGCAGGGACAATTGGTGAATTGCCCCTGTTTTTAATGAAATCAGACTTATCTGAACCCGACAGCCGCTTGCCAGACAAAAGCCAGCAGCAAGAAAAACACGGGAATCACTGGCAAAACATTAATCAAAGGATCAAAGATCGCATAAGCCTCGGGCAGTTTAGCCAACAGTAATGCAGCTTCCATGAATCAACCTACCTATCCAACAGAATTTTCATAATTGTCGCATATCTTCACCCACAGGACGATCGCGATCGATCGACAGTTGGTGCCAGCCAGTGGGCAAACTCTTCCGTAAATCGATCGGCCAAAATCGCCTCCCGCATCCTCCCGGTAAAGCGAATCAACTCTGTCACGTTGTGTAGCGCCAGCAAAGTATAGCTGAGTGCTTCCTTAGCCCGCGCCAAATGCGCCAAATAAGCCCGACTGAATTTTTGGCAGGTATAGCAAGGACAAGACTCATCCAAGGGAGCAAAATCCTCCCGAAACCGAGCATTTTTCAAATTCCAGCGTTCCCCGCGCACAAAAGCTGTCCCGTGACGGCCCAGCCGAGTCGGAATCACGCAGTCAAACATATCTACGCCACTCGCCACAGCCAAGGCCATTTCGCGATAGGTGCCAATCCCCATTAAATAACGGGGTTTATTTGCCGGTAACAGGGGCGCAGTAACTCTCACAATATCTGCGATCAAATCCCCCGATTCGCCGACGCTAACTCCGCCGATCGCATAACCGGGCAAATCTAAGTCTATCAACTGGTTCGCCGCGCGCGATCGCAAATCTGGGAAAACGCCCCCCTGGACGATGCCGAACAAAGCTTGCTCCGGGCGCGAGTGAGCTTGCATACAGCGTTGCAGCCAGCGGTAAGTGCGGTCTGTAGCCGCCTCCACCTCATCCCGTGTAGCGGGGTAAGGCGGACACTCGTCGAAGGCCATAATCACGTCAGCGCCCAACTCGTTCTGAATCTCGATCGATTTTTCCGGCGTTAAATTAATGATGCGGCCGTCGCGGGGAGCTCGAAAAGTCACCCCATTCTCAGAAATAGTCCGCATTTGGCTCAAGCTAAACACCTGAAAGCCGCCCGAATCCGTCAGAATCGGGCCAGGCCAAGCCATAAATTTGTGCAATCCGCCGGCGCCTGCGACAATCGCTTCCCCGGGCTGCAAGTGCAAGTGATAAGTATTTGCCAAAACCATTTGAGAGCCCGCGTCCTCAAGATGTGCTGGTGTCAAGGTTTTGACATTAGCCAGCGTCCCCACCGGCATAAATTTAGGCGTTTCCACAATACCGTGGGGAGTTGCAAAAACCCCTGCACGTGCTTGGGTATGGCTGCAATTAGCCTGACATTTAAAAGAAAATTTTGCCTTGTCTTCAGTCATTACTCACCGTCGATCGTTCACCGCTACTGGGCAGTCCGTGTTATCTAATCTATTGTTGTTGACATCGCGACAAAAAAAACCATGACCCCGCCCAAAAACAGAGACAAGTTTCCGACAATTGTCGTGAAGCGCAAAAAATTTTAGACCTTAGGATCGCGAATGAAATAACTTACAATTTTAATTGTTATTGTGGGATGGGCGTCCCGCCCGTCCAAAAAGGGCGGGCGGGACGCCCATCCCACTTTCCTTGTGGAAGTTATTTAATTATCATTCCTTAGCTAGCGGGCGCGGGAATCCCCACAACATATCGTTTACAGATTGGTGTGGGATGAAAGCCCGGTTGATTGAGGTGGGGAGGTTGACCGATTTCGCAGGACAGGGAAATCTTCACCACCGAAATCAACAATCTTTGATATGATTGGCTCGAGCGTGGGGCCCGACGTGTTCCTCACTATAAAACGCCGTAGAGAGAAACTTTTGGAGTATCTCGAACAATACTTCGGACAGTTTTAGATCTAAGGAGAGTATCTCAAACCCTTGATGGCTATAGGGATGACTATTTTTTCAATCTTTAAGTCTAGCCCGCTCGTTTCAAAAAACCATTAAAAATGCCAGGGCTTACGCTGTAACGCTTACAGAGTCGTTAAAAAAATGTCCGAAGTATTGTCGAAGGAAGATCTAGATATCCTTTACAGGACTCAGATGCCCAAACTATATTGCTTGCAATTATTGTGGGAGCGTCACTTCTACCTCCTAGATTCAAAGCTGCGAGTAAATCTAAAATCTAAAATCTCAAACTTGTACTGAGCTTCGGCTACGCGGCAACTGAGCTTCGACTGCGCTCAGCTACCGCGTAGTCGAAGTTCAGCTTCCACGAAGTCGAAGTATCTAAAATCAACTGACTGACGATTAAAACGGAGAATCATCCTCATCCAATTGCAGATCCCAGTTGCCTGAGAGTACCTGATCGACCACCGCATCTAAAGCCGCAGCATTTAAATTCCGGGCGACTTGCTCTTGCAAAGGATTGGACAGGGGAATTAGCCTCAACTGCCGTCCCTCTTGAATCAGGTCAAAATAAGCACCTTCTTCAGGAGAATGTTTCAGTTCCAGGTAATCAAAACTATATACGTTCAAATAAAGCGCGTGGTTGGCAATCAGAGTAGAGCGATCGGGATTCGCGAAGACTTCGAGCACATAACCTTCCCCTTCGTTGTAAATCTTGCCATCTTGTATGTGAACGTAACGGACACGTCCTAAATCAAACAGCAATCTTTTGATATCGCGTTTGTTGACGACAATGCCAGTATCGATGATGCAAGGAGCAACTACCCTGTTATTCAATTGGTCGTGACTCATGGAGCAAAAGCCTCTGTTGTAGTATGTTCCCGTCTAGGAAGTCATGGAGTTAGCTAGAATTCTGGGTACGGGAAACGCGGGTAGTGAGTTTAGCCATTTTAGATTGGGATCTTCGGGATCGCTGCCGGCAGAGGTTTTCCGGGGAAAAGAACTCGGGCAGGAGGAATACCCGATCCAAAGGACTTGGGTGTTACAGTTCCAATTCTGGCACAGGCTAATGAATTAGCAACCGCATACAAGATGAAAAATTTTCTATCTTATGATGGATGATAAATTGGTTCGCTCTACGATCGACTTTTTCCGGAATCAAGGTGCTGCCATCGCAGCCGCAGTCGCTTTTTATACTTGCTTGCCGGTACCGATGTCTTGGACTTTGGAGTTTCGGGGCATTGCTCGCTTGGCACCGGCGATCGGGCTTTTGATTGGTGGGATGCTGGGACTCGCGGATTTTGGCTTGCAGTTGTTGGGTATGCCTGCTCTGACTCGATCGGCCTTAGTGGTAGTTTTGGGTATTGCCATCACTGGCGGGCTGCACCTAGATGGGGCTATGGACGCGGCGGACGGGCTGGCCGTACCCGACCCGGTTCGCAGGCTGGAAGTGATGCGGGACAGCGTTACAGGGGCCTTTGGAGCGATGGCTGCGATCGCGATCGTCCTGCTCAAAACTGCCGCCCTCTCGGACTTGAGTAACTATCGGTGGTTGGCTTTGATGGGTGTGGCGGGTTGGGGGAGGTGGGGTCAACTGGTGGCGATCGCCCGGTATCCGTATCTCCGCCCGGAGGGTAAGGGAGCTTTTCATAAAGAATCGATTTACTCACCTTTTGATTTTATCCCAGGAGTGCTGTTGTTGCTAAGTTTGAGCGTGCTGCAAGTTGTCTTGGAGGGCGATCGCTGGCTGTTGGCGGTGGGGATGGCTTTGGGGGGAAGCGCGATCGGAATTTTTGCCGGAGCCTGGTTTAACCACCGTTTGGGCGGCCACACGGGCGATACTTACGGTGCTGTAGTCGAGTGGACTGAGGCTTTGTTGTTGTGTCTGTTGGCGGCATTGCAAGGGTAAAGATAATTCGGCGATTGAAATCGCTGCTAAACAAACGAAGTCTGCCTCCGCAGACTAAGAGGTGGAAATCCACACTCAACAGCAAGGATTTTCATCCTGTTTGCTAGGAATGGCCGCGCTAGATTAGATACAGCAAACCTCAATCTTCTAAAAAGCTATGGAATATTTAATTGGTGCGATCGTTCTGGGAATGCTGATTTGGGCTGGGATCGAGATTGTCCAAACAGTCCGCAACTGGGAACCGAATCAATCACAGTTTAACAAGAAGATGCAAGCCGAAATGGGCCAGTACGAAGCTAATGGTTTTGTTGCTGACAGTGCGATCGACTCTGGGGCGAAAACAGTCGGACACGCACTCAACGGCTGTCACGGTGTCGCCGAATCTGTAGCTTGCGAATCTGCTCCAAGTGCGATCGGTCATGCTGCTGAAAGCTTATCGCACCTGCTACACCATTAGCACAAGATTTGCGGTATTAATTAGGCTAAAAAAAAACCGGGTTTCTGCGACAAATTTCGATTGAGTAGGAAAAATAAGGGAAGAAACCCGGTTTCTGAAATTAGCGTGCACCCTGACTTTGTAGGTAGCGAGAAACCGGGTTTCTGCGACAAATTTCGATTGAGTAGGAAAAATAAGGGAAGAAACCCGGTTTCTGAGATTAGCGTGCACCCTGACTTTGTAAGTAGCGAGAAACCGGGTTTCTGCGACAA
>NZ_JAHRFA010000020.1:61757-101375 GCF_020883045.1 Microcoleus sp. CAWBG58
AAGGGAAGAAACCCGGTTTCTGAGATTAGCGTGCACCCTGACTTTGTAAGTAGCGAGAAACCGGGTTTCTGCGACAAATTTCGATTGAGTAGGAAAAATAAGGGAAGAAACCCGGTTTCTGAGATTACCGTGCACTAGATGGCGAGAAACCGGGTTTCTGCGACAAATTTCGATTGAGCACCAAAAATAAGGGAAGAAACCCGGTTTCTGAGATTACCGTGCACTAGGTGGCGAGAAACCGGGTTTCTGCGACAAATTTCGATTGAGTAGGAAAAATAAGGGAAGAAACCCGGTTTCTGAGATTAGCGTGCACCCTGACTTTGTAAGTAGCGAGAAACCGGGTTTCTGCGACAAATTTCGATTGAGTAGGAAAAATAAGGGAAGAAACCCGGTTTCTGAGATTACTGTGTACCCTAACTTTGTAAGTGGCGAGAAACCGGATTTTTTATTTAATCTCTCTCACTGTAATGGAATATTGTGGTGAAACAAACAAGATTTGAAATGAATGGAAAATTTAAATTAAATTTTCCATTCATTCTCAAATTTTACGCTTTTGGCTCAACCCAAAACGTCATCCCCTCAACCCTCAAACCTTTGCCACGAGTGCCGCAATATTGACCGTTAGAAGCAACAGGAGTATCACCCACATTTTGAATGTGAGCAGTGTAAAACACATCGTAATTATCAGCTTGAACCCCAGTCAGCCGTGCGGCAATTCCTTCAATTCGTTTAGCTTTACCCCGGAAACCGGCTAATTCCCCTTCCTCAATCCAAGCAGTATCGCCAACACCTTCAACGTGAGCCATGTACTGCAAATTTAAACCGGGAACCGGAGGCTCTATTTTAATTTGAAAACCTTCGACGCGGCGGCCTTGAGCTTTGGTACCCGCGTATTCTTTATCGTTAAAAGTGCGATCGCCAATTCCTTGAATGTGCGCCAACACTTTCAAACCCACAGGCCCCACAACTTGAGAACTCGCAGACGGCGCAATCCAAACCTTGATTCCTTCTATTCTCAAAGCTTTGCCGCGAGTGCCGCAATATTCGCCGTTGGAAGACACGTTGGTGTCGCCGATATTCTGAATGTGAGCAGTATAAAATACGTCATACTTATCAGCTTGCGGCCCGCTCAACCGCACGGCAAATCCTTCAATTCGTTTCGCTTGACCGCGAAAACCGGCTAATCCCCCTTCGCCAATCCAAGGGGTATCGCCAACACCTTCAACGTGAGCCATATACTCGACTGTTAATCCAGGAATTTGTGGCTCGATATTAATTTGAAATCCTTCAACGCGGAGGCCTTTACCTTTAGTGCCGGCGTATTCTTGAGCGCTAAAAGTGCGATCGCCAATTCCTTGAATGTGCGCTAAAACTTTCAATCCCAAACCGCCCTCTACTGGCACTTGTTGAATCTCGCGAGGTGCCCCAAACACAATGTTGCCGGAACCGGTTGCTTGGAGAGATTTAGGTACTTCCACGCTAGGAACGATAATCACCTCGTGCATGGGGGCAGAAGGTGCGGGGGATTCCAAAATCTGAATTTGTGGTGCAACTGTAACTTGTTTCGGCGCGACATTTCCCGACGGGATGATAATAACTTCGGGCAGAGGTTCGGCGCTGATTTTTGGTTCGGTTGCTGCTTTAAATACGGGTTCGACTTTCGCAGGTGCTGCTTTTACCATCTGGGAAATAGTTAATTTGCCTCTGGAAATAGCGACGGCTATTTGTTTCCCAAAAGCGGCACTGACTGTTTCTTCGAGGATCACCCACTGTTCGTCATCTAGTTTGTCTTGCTGCTCCACCAGGGCGAGCACTGCTGCAACTGGGTGTTTGCCGCTGACTAAGGATTCTGCGTCGGAATGCAGTTGAGTTGGGGTTGATTCGGAAATGGCGCGGTGAAGTTCCCGAGCTCTGCCATGAACTGATTGTAAGGGCGCGAAGTCGCTTTGTTCGCGGTGGACGATCGCCAATACTCGATCGAGCACTTGCAAAGCTGCGTCGCGAATTCCTGCTTTACCTGCGGAAGCTGTGGCTGTCTCTACTAAGTTTTGAATGTCTTTGAGGGAACCAATATCCCCTGGCGCGAGGGCGGATTTATTGAGTGCGAGTGCTTTTGTTTGGACTTCTGCAAAGTTTCGGCTGTAGGCGCTAATTTCTTGAAGTAAGCTGTCCGAGGGAGGAAAGCCCGAGTCTTGCAGTTGTTTGGCTGCTCCTGACAGGCGATCGGCTAAATTAGCATAAGTTTCCGATAATCTGGCTATTTGTTGTAACAAATCTTTATGTGGTGCTTCCATAGGTCTTGCCGTAAATATTTAACTTGCTGATTATAGACGGTGAGAGCCTTCTGAAGGTAGAAGGCAGTAGTCAAGAGTCATTAGTCATTAGTCATTAGTCATTAGTTATTAGTTCCAGGGAAGAAGAAGAAAAATGCTCCCCTCTCCCCCCTCCCCCCCTATCCCCCTCTCCCCCAATCTCCCAATCTCCCAATCTCCCCCAACTGTCAACTGTCAACTGTCAACTGTCAACTGTTGAACCCCCCTCTCTCCCTCGTGATCCATGTCACACCCGTGCAAACACTTAGTCACACTTTGCGAGTCCGGCTGTCACGGCCTGCCCTTAAAAATGTCACACAAATTGAGCAATAGCCGTCACTGCGGAGTCAGTGAAAACCGTTGATACTGAGGCTATTCAACAAATAAAACTCCGAAGTGTTATGGTACTGATTCGCGATCTCGCCCAACAAGCTCTGAGCCTAGGTTATTTAAGTCTGGAAGCCGAAAATCAACTGCGGCGGATGTTAACCACCACAAAGTATGACCTGGAAGACTTAAATGCTTTTATGAATTTGCAACTAGCAGCCATGTCCGGCTTGGTAAAACAAGAGTCTCGCGAACTCAAACAATTTGAAATATTTGGGGAGACCGCCTCGGAAACTGCTTGTTGGTAATTATTTTGCTTTGGACACCTTGAATTTTAGTAAGGAACATTTCGATCGTGCTGATTCGTGAAGTTGTAAAACAAGCTATTGACGCTGGATATCTGAGTTTAGAAGCGGAAAATGAAATGCAGCATATTTTTTCCTCGTCAAAGTGTGATTTGGAAGATTTGAATGCTTTTATGAGCTTGCAGTTAGCTGCGATGGCGGGTCGCGTGCGGCAAGAGTCTTTGGAATTGATAAGTTTGCCCACTATTTATGGAAAAAATTAATCGTGTTTATTCGGTCTTTGGGCTGGACACACATTGATTAGTATGCCTGACAATTAACTAATATTATAAGTTTGTTTTTCCCTAATTATTATAACGCAATACCGTTAACTTAAGGCAGATTACCCCTACTCCCCCGAGCGAAGCAGGACAGTTTAATTGTCGTAAAAATAAACTTTAAACTACCGAAAGCATCGCTCAAAGGTCGGATAGCATCTGGGATGCAACTGTTATATAAATAAAAGGTACGTAGTTGGGCTTTAGCCCTCTTTTTATATAAAAAGAGGGCTAAAGCCCAACTACGTACCTAATTATAACGATGATAACTTATCAGACATAATACCCATGAAACCTTTCACAAAATTAACTTATTTATGGCTAGATGATAATCTAATCGCAAATAAGACTTGTCCCCTCAAAGCAGAGTCTATCTGTCACTTTTAACGGCTGCAAAAAAGTACAGAGCCACGCGAGTTGGGCGCTCGACTATTTGGGACGACTTCGACGCTCCAATACTTTAATTACTGCTATATAAATCCTAGACAACAATACTTCGGACATTTTTAGATCTAAGGAGAGTATCTCAAACCCTTGATGGCTATAGGGATGAGTATTTTTTCAATGTTTGAGTCTAGCCCGCTCGTTTCAAAAAAACATTAAAAATGCCAGGGCTTACGCTGTAACGCTTACAGAGTCGTTAAAAAACTGTCCGAAGTATTGAGACAAGTCTAGTCATTACTTCTCGTTTCATCGGGGGCATCGGAGCGGCTATCCCTCAACGAGCTTTCAAGGTTAAGCCAACCTCGATATGTTCAGACTGGCATTCAGATCGCGATCGATAGATATGCCACACGAACAACAATCATACGTGCGTTTTTTAAGCGGCATATCTTGAATATTCCCACAACTAGAGCAAGTTTTAGAACTTGGGTACCACCGACTAATTATCATTAGTTCGGAACCAAATTTTCGACACTTATATTTTAGTTGTCGTCTGAATTCATGAAATCCACAGTCAGCAATTGCTTTAGCCAACCTATGATTAGCCATCATTCCTGCTATGTTTAGGTCTTCAATTACTACTTTCGCGTGGTTTTTGCTTAAATAAGTAGTAACGTGATGAAGAGTATTATTGCGGAGATTGGCAATTCGACTGTGTTGACGAGCCACTTTCATTCTCGCTTTAAATCGGCGATTGCTGCCTTTCTTTTTTCTAGATAGTTGTTTTTGCAGTCGCTTCAGTTTCGCAGCCTCTTGGTAGTAATACTTGGGATTTTT
This sequence comes from Microcoleus sp. CAWBG58, assembly GCF_020883045.1. Lineage (NCBI taxonomy): Bacteria > Bacillati > Cyanobacteriota > Cyanophyceae > Oscillatoriales > Microcoleaceae > Microcoleus > Microcoleus sp. CAWBG58. Next base: position 66,240 of record NZ_JAHRFA010000020.1, read on the forward strand.
AAACACAACTCCTGTCGAAAGTGTAGCTAAAGTTTTCACGCCTAAATCTACACCAACAACTTCATATTGTTTGGCTATTACTTGCTGACTCTGCTCGTAAGCAAAAGATAAATACCAGTCATCAGCAATCCTAGAAATTGTTATTTTAGAAGTAGTAACATTTGGCAATCCTTCAAACGTCCGAATCCAGCCAATTGTAGGCAATTTAATCCTTACCCCGCCAACTCTCATCGGCTTGCCACCAGCATCAAGAGTGAAAGCATCGTGTTGAAACTTCTTTTTAAAATGGGGATAAGCACCCAGTCCTTTAAAGAAACGATCGAACGCATTACCTAATTGGTCGAAAGCATATTGAGTGATCTTTTGACAAATCCCTTTTTCTTTAATCCATTCCAGCTCTGGCTTGACGTAATTATTGAAAAACTTTTTGAGAATATAATATTTGTTGGGCTTTAATCCATCTTGGTACAAGTTTTGCCAAGTCGCCAAACCCCAATTGTAAGTAAAACGAGCTATTCCAGCGTGTTTACTCATCAATTGTTTTTCGGCACTTGTTAATTTTAACTTGGTCTTGATTGATAACAGCACAAGCATCAATTAAATAACTTTCTCAATAGTACGCTTTGTCGTCTAGGTTTGTCAAGTGTTTCTATTACCTTATTTGTCTAGCCTTTGTCAACCTCCCATCCAATAATTCCGCCAACAAACATGGCCAAGCACAACCTTAATAGTATGCCTAGCCAATTATCGGGAGACCACAAGTTTGCGATCGACAATGTTTTGCTGCCAATACTTAATCGGAAGATTTTAATATTACCGCAGCACGATGTCCGATCGCAATCTGACTGATAAATCTTCTTCCGGGCGAATCACGATCACGTCAACACTGCGACGCCCCAAAAATACGCTAGCTAAAGCACCGATGCTAGCACCTCCCAATACTTCTTCAGTGGCAATTGCCTTGTCCCCGGTAATGCCTGCTAGGGCTGCTGCTGCTGCTGCACCCAATGCTGCACCTTGCGCTACTGAACCTGTGCCGGCACCTTTTTGAACTCTTTCGGTTCTGGTAATAACTCCGGAATAGCCATCAATCCGATAGCGTTGGCGGCGGCTGACAATTAACTCTCTGGCAACAAATTGAGTACCGCTTTGATTGCCCCTTCTAACCGGTCGCAATTCCCCGACAATTTGGCTGCCTGCGGGGATTAATACTGTTCCTCGATCTGTGCGGATGTCTCGCGATACTGTTAAAGTCAAAGGTGAGGTTTCATCGCGGGTAACAACAATTTTTTCTTTTTCATAGCTAACTGGAATTACACTGCCCGACGGAATTCGGATGCTATCATATTGTGAAATTCGTTGTTGAGCTTGTGCGGGAGTAGCTACCACCAGCGGCGCGCTGGTTGCAACTGTAATGCCTGCTGCGAGGATTGCTGCTGTTGCTGAACGCCATTTGTGAGAAGTAATCATATAATTTGGCTCCTTGGTTTTGTTTTGTTTTACTTAGGAATGTACTACTGCTAAATCTGTTTCGCGTTTCGGATTCATTTGATGTTTTAATGATGGCAGGTGGAAATTCTGCAAGTTGGGAAGATAAGGTAGATAATCAAGAATTTTTAATTTTGGCAAAATCTCGAAAATTGGCAAGGCTGGGGCGATCGGGAAGATAAGGAAGATAAAGGAGAGATTGGGATTCATTGTCCTTTTAGCAGTTAAGCTGAAATCCTAGCAGGAAACGCCGGACGAGCTTAATTCTTGAGAGCGTTTAATGCTAACAACGCTGCACCGAAAGCTGGTTCGGATCGGGGCAAAATTACCTTAGCATTCGGGGCGATCGCACTTATCCCACTTTCAAACCTACCTCGGAAATTAGCTTCTGAACCCCACACACCTCCGATCGTCACAATTTCAAATTCTTCTGTGGGGCTAAATAGCGCGGAAATGGCGGTTTTTGTGCAAAATGTTAATTCTGCCACAGCACGACTAATAATGCCGTCAGCGACGCGATCGCCCTCTGCTGCTGCTCGATCGACAATCGGGGCTAAAGCTGCAATTTCTGTCACTCCCCAACCCCGCCGGTAAATGACTTCTACCAATTCTTCTAGGTTGTTGAGGCGTAAATGCTGTTGAAATTTTTCCGCCAGCACGGTAAACTCCGAGCGTCCATCACAGAACTTCAAGGCAGCTTGCAAACCGGCAACAGCGATGTCATATCCGCTACCTTCATCGCCTAAAATATATCCCCAACCGCCGACTCGTTTGGTTCTCCCTTGACGGTTTTGGCCGAAAACGATCGAACCAGTTCCAGCAATAACCGCGATACCGACTGGGTTGCCGGTACCACCCACAAGTGCGATCGCGCAGTCGCTGCAAATTACGATATTTCTGGGCAAGAGCGATCGAGTTACTGGTAAAGTCTTTGTCAACTGCAAGTTCTGCACTACAAATTGCACTATTTCAATATCTTTTGGACGCGCGACGCCTGCTAGTCCCAGACAAATTCCTTCTATGTTGAGATTGCTATTTGCCTCTATTTTAGCGGACATAACTGCTCGTTCGATGGCCACTTCAATAGATTTTTTGGCTGTCTCGATTCCCTGCGTTTGATAATTTGACGGCCCTGCTTCCCCCCGTCCCAAAACAACTCTGTTTTCGTCTATTAAGACGCAGATAGTTTTAGTTCCGCCGCCCTCGATGCCGAATACGTAACTCATGGATAATTTAGAGAATGAACCGCATAGCAAGCCCGACCGACGCAGATATCTCTATTCTACGCTTGATATAATTTGATTAAATCGACAGGGCAATGCTAATAATAATTAAACCAAATAAAGCCAACCAAATGACATTTCGCTGACACCAATTTTTGATTGATTGGGGCCAGCCGCCACTGATATAACGGCTCGTCTGTGGTACCAGTGGCTCAGCTCGATCGTGATAAAGCGTGCATTCTTTGGCGAAGGGACGCTGGGGGTAGTTGCAGGTGTCGTCTTCGTGGTAAATACAGGTAGCGCACAGAAATTCTGCCGATGGCGATCGATAGAGCGGGATACCCGGATGACCGAAAGCTTTGAGAGGGGTTTTGCAGTGGGTGCAGGCGATCGCTCGGGAATCTACAGGTTGGTGACAGCGGGGACACTCAGGCATTGGATAGCAGGGTGATGGGGTAATTTTGTCGGGAGGCTTTTTAGCGGGTTTTCCGAACGCCCATGGGCGGGTTAAACTCGCCAGCAGGCTGCTGGATGCTCCAAAATAGAAAGGTAGGTCAGTGCTGATGTAACTAAAATTGTACAAAGGGTTTCGCAGCGACCGCAGGCGACCTGAGCCGATCGGGTATTTTGGGGCAAACAGTAGGAAAAATCTATGGATAACAATAGCAACTTACTCAAACAACTGGTAATGCTGGGCATTGGTACTACCTCCTTGGTGGCGGAGAAATTGCAGGAAGCCAGCGAGCAATGGGTCAAAGATGGCAAAATCAATCCCGAGCAAGCCAAAACCTTTGTCGATGACGTGACTGAACATCTCAAGTCCGAGCAGGGAAATTGGGATACGCAGTTGCAGCGCCAACTCCGGAATATGCTGCAAGATATGGGCGTTCCCCGACAGTCGGAAATGGATGAGTTGCGCGGCAGGCTCGATCGACTCGAACGTCAGATGCGGGATCTAGAAAACCGTAACTGGCGCTAAGTGCGATCGCACGCTCTCGCTGCTCGGACTTGTGATAAAATTGTCAACCGAACGCAGAAGGCTCAATCAGGCACTTATGAATGAAAGCAGAAGGTAGAATTACAAAGATTCTGACTTCATACTTTCTTTTGCCTTTAAAATTAACTGGCACCCGCTATTTTTGGGCGGAAAAGTTCAGATAAAATTTTGTAGTTCTTGTTGTACTAGATGTCTTAGATATCTGAGATATCGCGGTTAAAAGTGTCAGGAGGATTAATTGTGCAAGGAATTCTGGTCAGCTTGGGCATAATGCTGGTTTGCTTTGTGTTTTTGATAGTCGCTCAAATGAGCGGCTATGTACCTACAGCAGTTGCCTCCGAAGTGAATAATCCTGTAACCGATGCTGCGCTTGAGATACTCTCAGCGAAGTCTTTCACTGAAGATAGCTTGCTAGTAGCTGATGCTAATTTACCAAAAGAACCAGCTACTATTGCTGGCAATAACATGACTGGAAATACAGAGAAAACTGAAAATACTGAGAAAACTGTTACCACAGGTTCAGGTCTGAAATATGTTGAATTGAAAGAAGGTAATGGGGCGACTCCAAAAACCGGTCAGACGGTTGTAGTGCACTACACTGGCACTTTGGAGGATGGCACGAAATTTGATAGTTCGCGCGATCGCAATTCTCCTTTTCAGTTCAAAATTGGCGTCGGTCAAGTAATTAAGGGTTGGGATGAAGGTGTCGGTACAATGAAAGTTGGAGAACGCCGCAAGTTGATTATTCCCCCTGAACTAGGTTACGGTGCTCGCGGTGCGGGCGGGGTGATTCCTCCTAATGCTACGCTGATTTTTGATGTGGAATTATTGAAAATCGCTGGCTAGGTAGCTCAACCTAACTAAGCGTAAAACTTTTAATCTGTTTGTAAACCCGGTTTTTGTCTTAAGAAACCGGGTTTCTGCGTAAATCCTGGTTGATTTAAGTAAATTGACCTAATTATATCATGCGCGATCGATTGACCCCAATAAGTAAGGTTTGTAGTGCGTCCTGGTGTCCGCAAAATGCTGCGGACACCAGGACGCACTACAAACAATGAAGAGGATGGGAAAAATGAATCGTCTTCTTCTTTCTTCCTTCTTCCCTCTTCCCTCTTCCTTCTACCTTCTTAAGAGCGCTTCGGAGATGCTAAATTGCGGAACGAGGTATATTGAGCGTCAAATATTAGTTTGATGATACCTGTGGGGCCGTTTCTGTGTTTGGTGATGATGACTTCGGCAATTCCGCGATCGGGCGAATCAGGGTTGTAATATTCATCGCGGTAGAGCATAATTACTAAATCCGCGTCCTGCTCGATCGATCCGCTTTCTCTCAAGTCTGACATCATCGGCCGCTTATTTGTCCTCGCTTCCACACTTCGACTCAACTGAGACAAAGCAATAATCGGCACGTTGAGCTCGCGGGCTAAACCTTTGAGACTTCTGGTAATTCGAGATAATTCTTGCACGCGATTGTCGCTGCTACCTTCCATTAATTGCAGGTAATCTAGCAATATTAATCCGAGAGCTCCGCCTTGTTCGGCTTGGAGGCGGCGGACTTTGGAGCGAATCTCCATTACTGTAATATTAGGAGTATCATCAATAAACAGCGGTAGTTCTGATAAGTTACCAATGGCTGTACTGATTGGCTCCCATTCATTTTGACTGATTCTGCCCGATCGCAATCTATTACTTTCTATTTTGGCTTCACTGGACAGAATGCGCTGCACTAGCTGTTCTTTCGACATTTCCAGGCTAAAAACGGCAACCGGTAATTTTTGCTGTCCGGCGGCGATGTGGTGGGCGATATTGGTACAAAAAGCAGTATTGTGAACGCAGATATCATTAGCCACAAAATTGTGTGTCTCCGGGATAGTTAAGTCATAGACTTGCTTGTTTCCCATTGGTTCTATCGAAACTACTTCATCCCAGTAGACCTCACTATTTGCTAGTTGTTTCAGCGACAAATTATCTAAAGCAGTTGCTAAAACTAAAAATCTTTCCCTGGACAGTGCACGTTTACCAACGTGAATATTGGAAGAACCTTTGATACCTGCACGTTTTGCTAGCGATGCCCAAGATTCGTTGCCTTTTGCTAAGGCTAAATATTCCCAAGCTTCCACTGGAATCAAATCACGGTTATTGTGAGATATTTTATTTTCTAGTGCTTCTGCTACTTTAGCTATTGCTGCTTCTTTGCCAAAAATGCCAATCTCTGATATAAATATTTTGATAGATTTTGCGTCAGTAATATCAATAAACCAAGCTGGGTTGCGAGTATTTTTGTATTTGACTAAACGCTTTTTGAGGGCGGCAATGATGCCAAATCTCAACAGTAGATGCTGTACGTGTCTGGCTAGTCCTTCGCTGACAGAACAGTAGCCTAGTTGAGATTGACCGCTGGTAAGTAGAGTGGCCCAGCCGTCAGTTGAAAAAAGGCGGTTGAGGAAAAGGGCAACTTGCGATCGCCGCAATCTAAACACTATATCCGGTACGGTTTTTTGGTGAGCATTTTTACCCATCAAATCTAACTTTTCTAACCAATGTCTCAGGGGATTTTTATGACTTGTATTAATAACATCCATTCCCTCATCGGCTAGGTGTTCTGGTTCTACTCTTAAAACTCTACAAATGCCATAAAGTAATTTTTCATTGGGAAATGCTATTCCTTCGATCCAAGACCTAACTAATCGCGCTGGAACTTCCAATTCTAACGCTAATTTTTTAGGATCTAAATCTCGTTTTATCAGGATTATTTTTAAATTATAACCAAAGTTTTTCATACTATCTGTGCAGCTTTCTCGATCGCCCATAACGTAGTATTCTGGTGCGCGTCTCCCTTGGTCGTTGAATCGCAGCCTAAGACCTCCGAAGCTAGTAGCAGCTTCAGCAAAGTCTTTTAGTATAGCAGTATTTCCATTAGTGAAGTGTGGCGCACTCCGTGTCAAACACCCGTCGCCAATTAGATAGGCTAATAGCTTAACTTCACAGTCGCGGATGGTTTCTATGCCAAAAACATTCATCCTGCGGGGGACAGCAATTTTATCACCTACTTGTATTTCCCCCAACTGTCGCCATCCCTTAATTGTTAAAAACGGGTGTGTAATCGTAGTTTCTATAAAACGTCCCAATCTGGTTGTGACGCGAAATACAGGCTTAATTCCATCATCTATAAAAGCTGATGGTCTAGTTAGGTGAAATTGCAAATCTTTTCCTAATGTCAGTAATTCTGCTTGACGTTTCTGATAGATTTGTTGTATTGTAGAGATACTTCCATCACTCTCTAATATTACGGTACAGCTTGCTTGGCACTTGCCCATGGCCGGGCGAGCAGCAACGATGATTAAATCCGATCGCTGAAAGCCTCCTGTCATCGCATCTAAATCATAAAAACCGCAGGGAATACCGGGAAGCGTGAGCCCTTCATTGCGATTTTCTAAGTCTTGAAATGTTTGATTTAGGGTTTCGCCGATGGATACTAAATCTTGTTGCGGGCGGTCTTGAGTGATGCCAAAAACTTCTTGTTCGGCGCGGTCTAAGACTGTTTCTAATGGCGCTGATGTCTCGTAACCTAATTGTACTATGTTGTTGCCGGCTTCAATCAATCGGCGGCGCTGATATTTGTCTTCGACTAGGGCGGCATATTGGTCGATGTTGACTGCTGAAACTGTACGATCGACTAATTGTGCTAATTTAGTTAATCCTCCGACTTGTTCTAACTGGTTGCGATCCGTCAGCCAAGTCGTTACGGTCATCAAATCCGTCGGTTGACCTTGCAAAAATAATCCTAATGCCGATCGATAAATGACTTGATGAGCGGTGATGGCAAAAAACTCCGGTCGCAAAATTTCGGCAATTCGGGAAATAGCTTCGGGATCGATTAAAATCCCGCCCAAAATAGCTTCTTCTGCCTCTATGTTTGTCGGCATCAAATCGCTCATTAGTCAATAGTTACTGGTTATTGGTTATTAGTTATTGGTTATTGGTTATTGGTTATTAGAAAAACTATTGACCACTGCTTTCATGCCCTATGCAGGCCGATGCCCTGTTTGCCCTGTTTGCCCAATTACCAATGCCCAATTACCAATTACGATTACATCGGAACAACTTGAACATCAACTTCGGCGGTAACTTCTGCGTGCAGTTTGATTTCAGCTTTGTATGTACCAGTGCCGCGAATTTCGGGCAGGGTGATGCCGCGCCGATCGACTTCTTGACTGGTAGAGTTGAAGATCAGCTCTGCTACTTCTTGGTTGGTGACAGTACCAAAAATCGCGTCTCCTTCGCCGACTTGCTTGGAGATGATGAAAGGCCCGGCTGCTTCCAGGGCGGTTTTGCGGACTTCTGCTTGCTGCTTGAGCTCTAGCTGGCGCAGTCTTTCTTCTTCTCTGCGGCGGGCTGCTTGCTTGAGAATGCCGGGAGTGGCTTTAAATCCCATTCCTTGGGGTACTAGGTAGTTGCGGGCGTAGCCTGGGGCTACTTCTACTACGTCGCCAGCTTTGCCGAGTTTGCTGACATCTTTGTTTAAAACTAATTGGACGCGCTTGGCCATGATCGTTGCTTCTGGGTTTTAACTCGAACAGTCTATAATAGCGAAGTTTGAGCGGCGATCGCAATAGCGAAGGAAGAGTTGGCAGTTGACAGTTGACAGTTGACAGTTGACAGTTGACAGCAAGGATGAGGAAAGAGGGATGAGATATCCTTTTTGGTGGGTTCATCCGTCTAAAGTGAAGGTGGTGAAGCAATTGGAGAGGACTGAAGTCCTTACTACGAACCTCATAGGACTGAAGTCCTTACTGCGAACTTTTAAGAAGGACTCAAGTCCTTACTACGAACCTATTACGGTTTTTTTAGCTTTGGGTCGATCGCCCGCGTTACAGCAGCAACTAACTCACTCGGATCGATCGGCTTAGATAAGTGCTTTTGAAATCCGGCTTGCAAAATTTGGCGCTCGTTGGCTTCTCCAGCATAGGCTGTTAGGGCGATCGCCGCTAGCCCCCGATACTGTGGCGGGAGTTGAGTGCGGATGTGACGGATCAGCATATACCCGTCCATCTCGGGCATTCCGATGTCGCTGACGAGCAAATCGGGTGCAGTTTGTTCGATCGACAGCAGCACCTCAGCAGGAGATGACAGGGAAATCACCTCTGCACCCGCGTCCTCTAGCACGAAGGCGACAAAATCGCGCGAGTCCGGCTCATCATCTACTACCAAAATTCTCAATCCAGCGAGCGGCAAAGATGAAATACTGGCACTCTCAGATGAATGACGTTCTATCTCCTCCTGCGTTCTAGAATCATCATTTAATAGCGGCAATCTCACCGTAAACGTCGCTCCTTTACCTTCTCCGGGGCTTTCTGCAAACACCCTTCCGCCGTGAAGTTCGATCAATTGGCGGACGATCGCCAATCCCAATCCCAAGCCGCCAAATTTGCGAGTTGTGGCGCCGTCTTCTTGTCGAAAATGCTCGAAAACATAGGGCAAGAAATCTGGAATAATGCCTTTACCCGTGTCTGAAATTTGAATTTGAACTTCGCGTGCGATTTGCGCTAATTTAACTTCAACTCGACCGCCTTCTGGCGTGAATTTCACCGCGTTCGACAACAAATTCCACACAATTTGCTGCAAGCGACCTGTATCGCCGACAACGAGTCCGACATCTGGATTTAAGATTGTGTGAATTTGAATTTTTTTAGCTTCGGCTGCTAGTTGCACAGTTTCCAAAGCAGACAAGATAACGGTTGCCATATTCACCGGAGCAACATTCAATCTGAGTTTTCCTTGCAGAATCCGAGACACGTCGAGCAAGTCTTCGATTAATTGAGATTGCAGTCGGGCGTTGCGTTCGATCGTCTCGAAGGCTTGGGTGGTTTTAGCCGCGCTCAGTTTGCCGCCGAGCAGCAGTTGCGACCAGCCTAAAATCGGATTTAAGGGCGATCGCAACTCGTGAGAAAGCACCGCCAAAAACTCGTCTTTAATCCGGTTAGCTCGTTCGGCTTCCGCGCGCGCCGTTTGTTCCAATTGCAGAACCATATCGCGCTCTGTTTCCACTTGTTTGCGCTCTGTAATGTCGATCGCAGAACCAATATAACCCTCAAATTGTCCGCTTTCGGTAAATCTAGGAGCAGCCGCATCCAGCGCCCAAGAATATCCGCCATCTTTGCGCCCCAAGCGATATTCCGTACTGTAATGTTCCTGGCGTTCGTTGGCCCTCAAAAATCCGTTAAGGGCGTATTCTCGGTCTTCTGGATGCAGCGCGTTTACCCAACCAAATCCCAAACCTGTTTCCTCAGTTTGACCTGTGAATTCATACCAGCTTTCGCTCAAGAAAGTGCAGTAGCCTGTGGAGTCTGTTACCCAGACCATAAATGGAGCGTTGTTTGCCATATTGCGGAATCGCTGTTCGCTCTCAAGCAGTGCGGCTTCTGATTGTTTGCGTTCTGTGATATCCCGACAGACAATCACTCCGCCTGTGATTTCTCTGCTAGTATCAACTACCGGATAACCGCTGATACTGATCCAGCGACCTTCGCAATCTTGGCGGCGGACAAATATCGCTACATCATTGACATATTCACCTTTGATTGCTCTGGTTAAAGGTAGTTCTTCCTCGGGGAAAAGGGTTTTTTGGTCGGCCAAAAACAGTCCGTAGGTGCTCGACCATTCCTGAGAGGATTTTTTATTCGTTAGCTGACCGAACATTTTGACTGCGGCTCGGTTAAACAGCACAAATTCCCCTTGTTGGTTGGCGAGAATCAAGCCGTCACCAATGCTGTCTATAATTACTTGCAGTAACTTCGTTTGTTCTTGCAGCGCGACTTCGATTCGCTTGCGATTTGTGATGTCGTTGGAAATGCCAATTAGACCGATTACTTCTCCGGCTTCATTGCGGTAGGGAGCTTTTGTTCCCAGAAATGTGCGAATGCCATCGGGAGATTCTTCGACGATTTCTGTTTGACCGGATTCCATAATCCGGCGATCGTTGGCGCTGACGATCGCTCCCAGTTCTGCTACTGGATATAAATCGCGATCGCGCCGGCCAATTACGACCGCAGCAGGTTTTCCCAGCGCCTCCAGGGTGGCTGGATTGGCATAAATAATACATCCTTGTCGATCTTTGACAAAAATGGGCGTGGGTGCGGACTCGTTGATCGCGTTCAAAATTGCATTTTTTTGTCGCAGTTCTTCTTCTGTGCGTTTGCGATCGCTAATATCGCTCCAATAAGCCGTAAGTCCATCGGCTGCTGGATAGGCACTGACTTCTATATACATTTGAAGCGACGGCGAAAACTCTTCAAATTTAACAGAAACTTGCTCGAAAACGACTCGATGAAATTCTTGATACAGCCTTGAATTGGATTCTGCTTCGGCGGGGAATATCTCCCAGATCGATCGACCTAACAAGTCGTTTCTCGATCGCACCAGAAGTTTTTCAGCGGTGGCATTAACGTAGGTATAGCGCCACTGCGAATCGATCGCGATAAAGGCATCGGTAATACTTTCGATAATATTGGTGACTTGCTGGTTTGCCAATTGCAGTGCGAGTTCAGCGTTTTTGCGATCGGTAATTAGTTCGGAAAACATCATGATCCCGCCAATGTCACCGCTGTTGGTTCGCCACGGGTGAATTTCCCAGCGCACCCAGTCAACGCAGCCCTCAGCGCCGGGAAACGGGTCTTCTTGGCACATTTCGACTGCTCCCGCCAGACAGCGCTGGTGGATTTGTTTCCAACGATCGGACAATTCCGGAAATATCTCGTAATGCGATCGGCCTACAATGTTTTGAGCGCCCAGCCCGTAACTTGCCAGCCAGCGATCGCTCACCAGCATATAGCGCATCTGGCGGTCAAACATCGCCACCCCCGCAGGCGAATGTTTGACGAACAGCCGCAGTTGCGATTCCTGTTCCCGCAGGCGATTTTCCGCCTGTTTGCGATCGCTGATCTCTTTGAAAAGTACCGCGACTTTGCGGCTCTGGGGATCCATCGTGCGGAACGCTGAAACCTCAAACCAGCGGTTCATGGCTTCGGAGCCGTGTTCAAAGCGCACCGGTTCGCCTGTCAGCGCAACTTTGCCGTAGATATCGAACCAATAATTTTCGAGTTCTGGAACGAGTTCGCGTGCAGTTTTACCGACAGCTTGTAGGAGTCCGGTTTGTTTCTCAAAGGCGGGATTGACTTCCAAAAAGCGGTAATCGATCGGCTTTTGGTTGTCGTCAAACAGCATTTCGAGTACGCAAAAGCCTTCGTCTAGGGACTCAAACAAAGTGCGGTAGCGTTCCTCAGAATCGCGCAAAGCTGCCTCCGCTCGTTTGCGATCGCTAATATCCACAAACGCCGCCACACAGCCGCGAACCGCGCCCTGTTCGTCAAATAACGGCACCGCATTCACCAACAAATCAAATGCAGCCCCATCCGATCGCACCATTTGAATTTCCGCATCTCGCACGGGGGCGCCGGAAAACGCAGCCCGCTGCATTGGGAGTTCTTCTGGCGGGATTTCCTGTCCGTTACTCAGTTGCATCAACGGTAGCAGTTCAGCTTGGTCTCCGGTGGCAGAAACATTGGTATCGGGCGGCACTGCGAGCATCGACTGAGCAAATCTGTTAGCGCGAATTACATTACACTCTCGATCGCGGGCGATCGCGATCCCGACGGGTACAGCATCAAATATTGATTGCAGTTCGTTAACTCTGCGCTCTAGTTCCTGGTTGAGCCGTTGAATTTCTTTTTCCGAAGCTTTGCGATCGGTAATTTCGTGTACCATCACATTCACGCCCAGCACGCGATCGTCAAGAGCTTTCAGCGGATAGAGACTCAGCAGCCAAGCGCGTTCTACTCCCGGCTGCGCTGCATTCGTGCCGTGAATTTCGAGCTGTTCGAGGGGAACTTTAGTCGCGATAACTTCTCGGTAAAGCGGCTCTAAATCATCTGCTTGTTGTGGTAAGATTTCGCGCAATGTTTTGCCGATATGAGCGGCGGCGGGAACTCCATTAATTTCTGCGAGGCGCGAGTTGATGCGAACAAATCGCAAGTCGGTATCGATAAAGCAAAGTCCGATCGGCGCGCTAGCATAAATTGCCTCGATTTCTGCTAGTTGTTGGTGCGCCGTTTGCCCTTGTTTAATAAAAGCAGCCCGATCGGCTTTCTGCTCGGTCACATCTTGAAAATAAACGGCAATTCCCGATGCGATCGGATAAGCTCGTACCGCATACCAAGCATTGAGCGGCCCATAAAAAGATTCAAAACTAACTGTAACTTGCTCTGTGGCGCAGCGGCGAAATTCCTGCTCGAACAAACTGCCCGCAGACTCGGGAAACTCTTCCCAAACGGTGTTGCCGATCAAATCTTTCGAGAGTCGATTTATCCACCGCGCCGCTTGAGAATTAACGTAGGTAAACCGCCAGTCTCGATCCAAAGCAAAGAACCCATCGGAAATACTTTCGAGGGTGTCTGACTCTTGTGGTGCGGGCGCGTCAGCGAATTGTGGTTCAGGTTGACAGATTTCTATCAAGGTGGTAACTACGGCATAGGGAGTCGATCGATCTGCTTGAAATAAAGGTTGAGAATCGATCTTCAACCAAATCAATTCTCCCTGTGGTTGATAGAAACCCATGATGACATTTGAGCAGGGTTCCCCGGTTTGCAGCGCCACCATCGCCGGGTGCATCTCCCCAGAAAAATCCGAGCCATCTTCACGCACAGTCTGCCACGGACTGTTGATGAAAGTGTTGCCCTGCATTTGTTCGACTGTCATCCCCAACAGTTTCTCGGCGCGAGAATTGCAGGCCTGAATGCAGCCGTCTGCCAATTGCAGAACCATCCCTACATCTGTTGACAAAGCTGCATCTGGGTTGAGTGCTTTGTTAGAATCCTCTGAAACAGAGGGGTCGATTTTCGGTTGGGGTTCAGTATTGCCTAGATTTTTCATCTTCTAACAAATTACTTGTGGCAAAGCCAATCGTGTTCATCAATTATATATAAGGAAATAATCACAAGAATTTTTAATGCAAGCAGGCTGACAATTCAAACCTCAGAGAGATGTCGATCGTCCTGCTGTAATTTTGATATCTCGACAATTTATTTTATACCAGAGTTCCACGCCTTGCCCAGTTGTCCAACCAAAGGCGACAGGCAATTTTCTGGCTGTGGCAAATGAGCGATCGGTCTCATCATTCTTCAACTTTTCTGTAGATTGCGTTCGACAGCAGTCGATCGTTTTCGAGGGCGAGCCGATCGCACTTTCGCATTGGTTGAAAGCCTCTCCCTTTTAAATAAAAATTAAAATCAGACGATTCATTACTCCAATCCCCTTCCTTCTTTTGTTAACTGTCAACTATCAACTGTCAAAATCGGTCTTTCATGCCGCGCAATCGAGCGAAAGTTTGGACTGGATCGCGGGTGTTTGCCGCTAATTGGAGGTTGGAAAAATCCCAGCGCAAAAATGGGTTTGTGCTTTTCTCAATACCGATCGATGATGGTATTGTAGGTTGCGATCGGCTGCGAGCTTCTTTAACGGCTGCCAAGCGCTGCTGTAACTCAGGATTGTCGGGATCTACGGTAATGGCAAATTGCAAGTTTGTCAGCGTGTATTCGTGGGCGCACCAAACCCTGGTATTGTCGGGCAAGTTCCGCAATTGTTCGAGGGAAGCTAGCATTTGGGCGGGAGTGCCTTCTTTGAGTCTGCCACAGCCTCCAGCAAACAAAGTGTCTCCACAGAACAATTCGCCCGTTTCCCCTGGGTTGCTGGGCGGGAAATAGTAGGCTATGTGGGCTTTTGTGTGGCCGGGTACGAAGAAAATTTCGGCGGTTCGATCGCCAAATTCAACGCGATCGCCCTGATGTAAAAATACTTGCTGTCCGGGAATTCTGCCTCGGTCTTCGGCGCCGCCGTAAACTGTAATTTGGGGAAAGCGATCGATCAGTTGCTGGTTGCCGCCTACGTGATCGCGATCGTGGTGCGTGTTGAAAATTGCGATTAATTCGGCATTGAGCGATCGCACTTGCTGCAATACCGGTTCTGCTTGCGCTGGATCGACCACTGCTACTGTATGGCGATCGGGGTCGTGCAGCAAGAAAATGTAATTGTCCGACAGTACCGGAATCCGATACACCTGCATAGAAAACAGCCTCTCTAGAAAAAATATTATACAATTAAAATATTGTGAGCGTGTTCCGAAGACATAATGCAGAATTCTATAATCAGCGCATCTATCTTTGGAAGTAAAACTCTGATACATTGTTTCTGCTGTTCCACAAATTGCTTTGCAGTCTGGTACGGACGATTTTTAGGTCGAGAACTCCCAGCAGCTTTAAATATTCTGACATAAATGCGATCGAATAAATGCGAACATCTCAAAACAAATCCAACGTAACAATTTCCCAAATGGTCGATCGGATTGTCACGTCTGGCAAAATCTCTCGCCGGGAACATTTAGTTTTGACTTCTACGATCCTATCTGATGATAAAATTTCAGAGGAGGATCGATATCAAATCAATCGGATATTTGATTACATCCAAATTGGTCGCCTCAAGTTCATCGATTGAGCTGGTAAATTCACAAGATAATCCACAGTTGCAGTTAAGGCCGATCCCCCTAACCCCTTAAAAAAGGGGGGGGGACAAGAGAATTCTCACAGCCTCCTTAAAAATGGGGGAACAACAGAATTCTCACAGCCTCCTTAAAAATGGGGGAACAACAGAATTGCCAAAGCCCTCTTAAAAATCTGGGGACAAGAGAATTCTCACAACCCTTAAAAATCGGGGAACAAGAGAATTCTCTTTCGTCCTCCTTCTTAAGGGGGATTTAGGGGGATCTCCGGGGCATAAACAGGCTTAACCCAACCGTATTGCAATTTCATCGACAGTTACAGCTACAAAACAACCCAGAATAATATGAGTACAGAAAAACCAACAATTTTGGTAACAGGCGGAGCTGGATATATTGGCTCTCACGCAGTATTAGCGCTGAAAAAAGCGGGTTACGGTGTAGTGATTTTAGATAATTTAGTTTACGGCCACCGAGATATAGTAGAGCAGGTTTTGCAAGTAGGGTTAGTAGTTGGCGATACAAACGATCGCGCCCTTCTCGACAACTTGTTCGCCACCCACAACATTGCAGGGGTAATGCACTTTTCTGCTTACGCTTACGTCGGCGAATCTGTTACCGATCCAGCTAAATATTACCGGAACAACGTCATCGGCACGATTACACTTTTGGAAGCGATGATTGCTGCTGGGATTAAGAAATTGGTGTTTTCTTCTACTTGCGCGACTTACGGCGTACCGCAGAAAATCCCCCTCACCGAAGACCACCCACAAAATCCGATCAATCCCTACGGTGCTACTAAGTTAATGGTAGAAAGGATCTTGTCAGACTTTGACGCGGCGTACAATTTTAAGTCTGTTTGTTTTCGCTATTTTAACGCCGCTGGAGCCGATCCGAACGGGTTGTTAGGAGAAGATCACAAGCCCGAAACTCACCTGATCCCGTTGGTGTTGTTCGCTGCTTTGGGTAAACGAGATTCGATCGCAATTTTCGGCACCGATTACGATACTCCTGACGGTACTTGCATTCGCGATTACATTCACGTTAACGATTTAGCCTCGGCTCACATTTTAGGACTAGAATATTTGCTAAATGACGGCAAATCAGATTTCTTTAATTTGGGGAACGGCGGCGGGTTTTCCGTAAAAGAGGTAATTGAAACAGCCCGCCAAGTGACGGGAAAAGAGATTAAGGCTGTCGAGTGCGATCGGCGTCCGGGAGACCCGCCTGCTTTAGTTGGCAGCAGCAAAAAGGCGATCGAAACCTTGGGTTGGTCTCCAGAATATCCCGACATTAAGGATATTGTAACTCACGCTTGGCAGTGGCACCAAAAACGTCATCACGCTTAGTCTGTAGGGTGCGCGCCGCGCACCTTACCTTAACCAAAATAGCGACTATGTTGATAATATCTGCTAAATCGGGACAACTAGGCAACAGACTGCTGCTTTTTGCCAATTTCATAGCTTGGGCTATCGAGCATAATTGCACTGTCCTCAATCCAGCTTTTGAAGAATATGCAGAATTTTTTGTTGGAACTGCCGGGGATTTTTTTTGTTGTTATCCTCCTCCATATTTGAACGTAGCAGGCAACAAGTTTGTCAGAAGTAAATATTATCAATTTATCAAGTATCTCAGTAATAAAAAGATATTAAAAACGCAAGAAATTACTCGAAAAAAACCTTTTAATTGGAGCGAATATCAGGAAATCGAACAAATCGATCGCGCTTCTATTGTTTGTTTTCAAGGCTGGCTGTTCCGAGATGGCTGGTTTGTCAAAGATATTCCCAAGTTACACAAGTACGCCAACGAGATTAGAGCCTACTTTGCGCCCTTAGAGCGATATACAATTAATGTAGATCGTTTGATGTTAAATGTCAAAAAAAACTCCGATCTAATCGTCGGAATTCACATCCGTCAAGGCGATTATGCCCAACATCAAAAAGGGAGATACTTTTACACAACTCAGCAATATATAGAGGTCATGAATTCTGTGTTCAGGCTATTTGAAGGGGGGAAAATTAAGTTTTTGATTTGTTCTAATCTTCAGCAAAATCGAAGTTTGCTTGAGAATTTCAACTGTGAATTTAGTAGCGACCACTTAATTGAAGATATGTATGCTTTGGCTGAGTGCGACTATATTGTCGGGCCGCCTAGCAGTTATACTATGTGGGCTTCTTTTTATGGAGATAAACCTCTTTACATGATTAGAAATGTCAATAAAACAATTGACCTCAAAGATTTTGTACATTATTATGAGTGGCAAGGAGTTTTTCACGAGCGAGATGACTGGAATGAAAGCTTTTGGGAGTGGACACACTGAAATCAGTTGACAGTTGACAGTTGACAGTTGACAGTTGACAGGACTTGACAAAAGAAGGAAAAGGATTGGAATAATGAATAGTCTTATTTTAATTCGTCTCGGGGTTCCGGCTTTCAACCAATTATTTACGGTAAATCAAACTAAATTCATCTAATTAAACGTAAAATAGGCCAGACAAAAAGCTTACTTTGTATTTCTGTCTTCTTCTTTCCTTAGGCTATCGTGGCAGAAAAGTCTTCCTTATTCCTTATTCCTTATTCCTTCTTCCTTATTCCTTATTCCTTATTCCTTATTCCTTATTCCTTCTTATGAATTCAAATAAATTAGAAATCCAGGGATTTATCACTATTTTAACAGGTCTTTACTCTTTCCAAGATTGCGTTCATTTTCTAGCGTCCGTCAGGAAATTTCACCAGGAACCAATTATTATTTTAATAGATAGAGTACCTCGAATTTTATATCCTTTACTTCAGGTGTTTGGAAATGTCATATTGCAAAGAGCACCCTCTCACGAAAATCCTGTTTTAGCATCGCGCCAAGCCAAGCTGGCTTTGTACGAAGAATCTCTATTTGAGAAAACTATTTATATGGATTGCGATATTTGTTTGCTGTCGCCAATAGATGAGGTTTTCGGCTATCTTGATGAGGTAGATTTGTTGGTGACGGAAGATGTGCAGCCTGCGATTGCGAAAGCGAGCAATTTATTAAGAGTCAAGCAAGATATTCTGTCAACCTTGCAGTCTGTGGGATTGCCGCTGAACAAAAATACCATTCAATATAATGGCGGATTTATCGCTTTTACGAAAAGCAGCACAAATCAGGAATTGTTCGCAGAATTTAAGAAATATTTCGAGATAGTAGTTGCGAATCAAAATGTGCTACTGTTGAAAGACCAGGGTGCTTTTGCTGCTGCTATTGAATCTGTGAAACCGCAAATGAGAACATTGTCCCCTGTTTACAACTATTTGGATAAGTGGAAAGATGCTTATGCGATCGACAAACCGATAAAAGTCATGCACTGCACCTATCCCTACCGCCCGCAGTACGCAAAGAACGTCACGCGATCGCTTTTTACTCGAATAGTCGATCGCACTGCTAAAATATTTTTACCAAATCAAATTAACAATCCTTGGCGCTTAAAATAAACTTCAGCACTATAACAACCGCAGCCTAATTTGCAAACATAGCACGCACGCACACTCTCTCTTATCTCTCTGCGCCCTCTGCGCCCTCTGCGGTTAAAAATCACAAAATATAAATAGGATCGCCCTAGATACCGTGCAACATTATACCAAAGAATTATATCAATACTTACAAACAACTGCACAAGAATCCACCACAGAAATTATCCCTATCCTTTGGGAATTCGTGCAACCCAAACGAGTAATTGATGTCGGTTGCGGTACGGGGACTTGGCTGTCCGCATTCCAAGAATTCGGCGTTAAAGATATTCTCGGAATAGACGGTGATTGGGTAGATATCAAAATGCTAGAAATCCCTACAACCAACTTTTTAGTATTAGATTTAACCCAACCTTTGCGCGTCGAACAACAATTTGATTTAGTTGTTTCTTTAGAAGTAGCAGAACACTTGCCCCCAGAGTGCGCCCGAGTATTTATAGAGTCTTTAGTGAAGCTTGGCCCAGTGATTTTATTCTCTGCCGCAGTACCATTTCAAGGGGGAACAAATCACGTTAACGAACAGTGGCCAGATTATTGGGCGAAACTCTTTCAAGAGCAAGGATATGTGGCGATTGACTGCATAAGAAATAAAATATGGCAAAATGAGCGAGTCAAATGGTACTACGCCCAGAATATACTTATATTTGCGAATCGGGAATATTTAACAACAAATCCAGTCTTGCAAAAAGAGGCAGCGAGAACTAACATTTTTCAGCTTTCCTTAATTCATCCGCAGCTTTACTTGCGAACGGCATCAGCAGCTACCAAATTAAGACAAGAAATCAAAGATATTTTAGCCTTAAAAGATCCAAGGATTTCACTGAAAAAAATATTTTTTGCTTTGCTACCCTTGACAAAAGCTCGTTTAAGCAGGAAAATAAAGCAACTTTTTTAATAAAAAATTACCAAGTGAAAGTTTCATTAGTGGTGAGCGATTTGTCTGGAGGAGGTGCAATTCGTGCTTTTCTGCTAGCTCAAGTCTTGATCGAGCTTAAATGTGATGTAGAAGTTGTGGGATTTCAGTTTGGTAAGGAATTGTATGCTATTCCTCCGAGAGGCATCCCGGTATGTGCGATACCGGGGAAAAACTATCCAGGGTTTTTGATGGATGTTCAAAAAATATTGAAAAAAATCGATGGGGATATTATTTATGCAGTGAAGCCTAAGCCTACAAGTTTTGGTTTATCGCTGCTCAAAAAACTCGATACTCGCCGCCCTCTCATTTTAGATATTGATGACTGGGAACTTAGCTGGTTTGGCGGCGACGAATGGAAATATCGCCCTTCTTTTAAGCAACTTTATCGAGATATTTTTAAACAAAATGGTCAGTTGCGAGAACCGGATCATCCGCTGTATATCCAGTGGATGGAAAGTTTAGTTGGCCGTGCTGATGCTGTCACCGTTGATACTGAGTTTCTCAAACAGCGTTTTGGTGGTGTATATTTGCCTAATGGGAAGGATACTGAAATGTTCGACCCTGCTAAATACAATCCTGAATTGAGCAGAGAGCGTTACGGCTTGTCGGGCTATAGAGTTCTGATGTTTCCCGGGGCGCCGCGACCTCACAAAGGTGTTGAGGATGTTTTGATGGCCCTCGAACAGTTAAATGAGCCAGATTTAAAATTAGCGATCGTCGGTGGAAGTCCTTATGATGATTATGATGATAGACTTATGGAACAATGGGGTCGTTGGGTTATTAAACTGCCAAAATTTCCTGTGGAAACGATGCCGGAAGTTGTAGCGGCTGCTCACGTTGTCGTTGTTCCTCAGCGAGACACTCTGACAGCGGTGGCTCAGTTTCCACTCAAGCTGACAGATGGCATGGCAATGGCTAAGCCTGTTTTGTCTACGCGCGTGGGAGATATTCCAGCAATTTTAGGCGGAACAGGTTATTTAGTCGAACCTAGTTCTCCCGATCAAATTTCCCAAAAAATTAAATGGATATTTCAAAATTTTACAGCCGCCAATTTGCAAGGAATAAAAGCTCGGGAAAGATGCGTGAAAAAATATAGTATTCAAGCAATGGCACCGATACTTTCAGATATAATTGCAGGTAGCTATAGGTGAGATTGTAGCGACTGAATGGAGGAAGAAAAACTGGCTGGAATTAAAGAATATTTTGAGATGCCGTACTGTTTAGCTGGGAATGCTTCATGTCTGCCAATAAGCTACTCCTAAAATTTGCCAGACGATATCCGGGCAGGATTGTGTTAACTGTGATGCTGGGCTTTGCTGGGGCTTTATTCAGCGGTATCAGCACTACTCTGATTGTACCAGTGCTTTTAATTTTTTTGGGGGAAGCTATCGAGCTGCGCGGCGCTCCACCTCTGATTAAAAGTTTGATGTATCCCTTTGAGGGAATGCCGGAAAATCAGCGTTTAATGTTGATGACCGGGGCGATTGTTATGACAATTATATTCAAAAATCTTGCCAGCTATATTAATACTTTAGTCGCCACTTCTCTGACGCGCTCTCTGACTTTTGATTTGCGAGAAGCAGGTTTGCAGTTATTGTTAGAAGTAGATTTAGATTTTTATTCCAAAACTAAAGTTGGGGATTTAATTAATAGATTGGGCGGAGAGATTGGCAGGACTGCGAGTGCAGTTGGTACGGCAATCGGAATGTTTACTACCTCAATCACTGTTTTGGTGTTTCTGGGTTTGCTGCTTTCTATATCGTGGAAGTTGACCTTGACATCTACGCTTTTGTTGGGATTGGTTGCTTGCACAAATCAATATATTATTAACCGTTCTAAGCACTTTGGTCTCGTGCTTTCTGAAATGTCGAAAGATTATTCGGTGAGAGTGCTGGAAACGATGACTGGGATTCGGCTAGTTAAGTCAACAGGTAACGAAGAAAGGGAGTATCAGCGGATTAAGCATTTAATTCAAAGGCGAGAACACGCGGATTTTCAGGCTCAGGTAAATTATGCGGCGATTGCGCCAATTAACGAAGTTGTTAATTTGATCGTGATAATTTTGATTGTATTTATCGGTCGTACAATATTTGCTAATGAAATTGAGTCTATTTCAACGGTTTTGCTGACCTATTTATTGGTACTTTTTAGGTTAATTCCTTTGATTTCTCAGTTGAATAGCGGGCGCAGTCAATTTGCTAATACATCAGCTAGCGTAGAAGTGGTCAATGATTTTTTGAGCTGCGATGACAAGCCGTTTATGCTGAACGGTTCTGTGCCGTACACTCATTTACAATTGGGAATTAGTTTTAATAAAATATCTTTTAGTTATCCGAATCACAAAAATTTAGTGCTTGAAGGAATTGATTTATTTCTACCTTACGGTACTACTTTGGCTTTGGTAGGAACTTCGGGATCGGGGAAGTCAACTTTGGCAGATTTACTGCCGAGATTTTACGATCCTACTGAAGGTAGTATCTCGATAGATGGTAGGGATTTGCGCGAATTTGAGCTAAAAAGTCTCAGAAAGGCGATGGGTATTGTTAGCCAAGATACGTTTTTGTTTAATGCTTCGGTGCGCGAAAATATTGCTTACGCTAGGCCCGATGCGACGGAGGCTGAAATTGTGGAAGCGGCGCAGGGGGCGAATGCTTATGAGTTTATTGAAGGGTTGTCGGAGGGGTTGGATACTCAAATTGGCGATCGCGGTGTGATATTATCGGGAGGGCAGCGTCAGAGGATTTCGATTGCTAGAGCTTTGCTGCAAAACCCGGAAATCTTAATTTTAGACGAGGCAACGAGTTCGCTAGATACGGTTTCGGAAAGATACGTGCAATCGGCGATCGAGAAACTGAGTTGCGATCGCACAACCTTAGTCATCGCCCACCGCCTCTCCACAGTCCAAAAAGCCGACAAAATCGCCGTGATCGATCGCGGACAAGTCGTAGAAATCGGTTCTCACGAAGAATTGCTAGCCAAAGGAGGTTACTACACTCGCTTGTATTCAATGCAGTTTGCGGAAGAAACCGCCCGCGATGAAGCATTAATTAGAGGTTCTTACGAAATTCGCACTCGTTTGACTCCGATGATAGCTTACCTGAAGTTGCTAGTAGATGAAATGGTTGATTCTCCCGAAGAAAGAGATGAGTTAATCAGAGAATCATATCACTCGGCGGCTAATATTTTTAAAACTTTGGAATTTATAGAAAATACTATTAAACGTCAAGCAACAAAATAGTTATTGGTTATTAGTTATTGGTTATTAATTATTGTTATTAGTTATTAGCTATTAGTTATTGGTAGCCATTCACAAATAAGATTGGACAAATAACAATGCCCTGTTTGGCCAATGCCCTGTTTGGCCAATGCCCTGTTTGGCCAATGCCCCATGCCCCATGCCCCATGCCCCATGCCCCATGCCCATGTCTAAACATTATGTATTTTTCACCAGAAATATCTTGCCACAACCGAATGTAGCCAGCTTAGTTCAAGTTGCACACTCAGCAAATGCCGCAGCAAATCTCGGTTTACCAGCAGTTTTGGTATACCTCCGCAAAGGCTGGAGTGCTTTGAATCCGGTTGATTTACTGGTTCCTTTTCGGCCGCGAAAACCGGACGATCAATTTGCCAAGATTTATAATATTCAGGATAAGTTAAAAGTAGCAGATTTATCTGTACCGTGGCCGATCGACCTTTTGGACAGCAAGTGGACGAGTTCCAGTACAATAGTGTCAAAATACTACTTGCCGATTCACCTGCGGAAATCCACTCAAATCGTCCACACCCGCGACTGGAACTTTGTTAAAGCGGCAATTAAAAACGGAATTCCCGCTATCTACGAACAGCATCACCATGAAGACAAGCAATTTGAGCCGGAAATTGTCTGCAATCCGCTGTTTCAGATTGCTGTAACTGTTGCAGATACTGTGCGAGACAGTATGATTCAGAATGGGATGCCAGCGGAAAAAGTCATTATGCTGCACAATGGTTTTAACCAGTTGTTTCTGATGAGACAAACAGAAGCAGCCGAGAATTGGCGGCAGGAATTATTAGCAGGTGGAAGGCAATATTTAGCGGTGTATGCGGGTGGGCTGTACCCGTTTAAGGGTGTGGATATGCTGGTGGATGTGGCGCGGGTGTTGCCGGAAGTTCAATTTGCGATCGCCGGTGGTGACTCATCTCAAGTAACAGCCTACCAGCAGTTAGCCACAGACAAGCAAGTTAACAACATCCAATTTCTCGGCTACCTCCCGCAAAATCAACTGGCTAGCTTGCTGCAAGCCGCCGATGTTTTGACTCACCCTCACTGTCAGACAGAGGCCGCGACATTCACATCTCCCTTGAAATTCTTTGATTATATGGCATCGGGAACTCCGATTGTGGCGACTGAGATTGCATCTTTAATGGAATTCAAATCTGGAAATATAGCTGCCATTTGGTGCGCGCCGGATAACCCGCAGCATTTTGCAGAAAGCATTCGAGATAGTTTAGCTAAATATCCGAGGAGAAGCGAAGGTTATTCAGAAACATTGAGTTTTGTCAAGCAGTATTCCTGGGAAAATCGGATCGAGAGGATTTTGAGTTATGTGGATGAAGAAGTGCGATAAATTGGTTCGTAGTAAGGACTTTAGTCCTTCTTCCAAGAGGACTAAATTCCTCGTTACAAACTTAAAATTGGTTCGTAGTAAGGACTTTAGTCCTTCTTATGAGAGGACTAAAGTCCTCACTACAAACCTATGATGTTATGCCCTACCACATATTAAAAATGAACCCAAAAATCATCGGCACAATCACAACCTACCCAGGAATGAACCAAAGCGATTGGCTGTGGCAACAAACCCCTCACAATTTTGGGAAATGGGGCAACATTCAAATGCTCGCCAACTACCCAGAACCAGACTTTTTACTCATGTATCAATTCGATTTTCCCCGCCAGCCAAAACAGCAGTCATGGCTAGACAAAATACGCGATTACAGGCATCGCAAACCAGAAAATGACATTCGAGACCAATTCCGCAACGTCCCCAAAGAACGGATTATTTACCTAATCAGAGAACCGCCTTTAGCAGAAGTAATGGAGATTACCAAAGCCAACTACGAACAAGCAAAACTTTATTGCGGTTACGTTTCCGGCCCGGATGATTTTGCGCCAACTCCTAATTATATGCCCGCGATTTGGTATCACTCAAACTCGTTTCGAGAATTAAATGAAATGCCACCACCAACTAAAACTAAATCCTGTTCTTGGATAACTTCGGGCGTTAGTCGCACAGCCAACCACCGACGCAGATTAGATTTTATCAAATTGCTGCAAGAAGCAGAATTAGATTTTGACCTTTACGGGCGAAACTTGCCAACTTGGGCGCGCGGAAACGGCACAGTCAACAATAAATGGCACGCTGTCGCGCCTTACTATTACAATTTGGCTGTGGAGAATTATGCAGAAAATGATTGGTATGTCAGCGAGAAACTTTGGGATGCTTTGTTAGCTTGGAACTTGCCAATTTATTACGGCGGTTCGGCGGCGGATAAGTTGTTGCCGGCGGGAAGTTTTTTGCGGCTTCCCAGTCTGGATGAGAAGGGAGTAGAATTTATTAAAGAGGTTGTGGCTACGCCAGATTATTGGCATGAAGCGAGGGAGAAAATTGCGGAAGCCCGACAAATCATTCTCCACGAATTGAACTTGCTCAATTGGCTGTCTAATTTTGTATTTTAGGAAATAGTACAAAAAATAGGTTCGTAGTGCGGACTTCAGTCCGCATCAAAGAAAGGACTAAAGTCCTCACTACGAACCTATTAGGGTAATTTAATGGACATGATATGAACGGAATTTGCACCCTAGCCAACGATACAGTTTGCGACCAACTAATTGCTTTGCTCAACAGCATTGAAATTATTTTAGGCTCAAATACTCCCGTCTGCATTTATCCTTTCGATGACCAGATACAGCAAATCAAAGCACAAATTGCCAACCGTCCCAACGTATTTATTTATGAAGATAGCGCCTCTATTCAGCGATGGGACGAATTCATGCAGGCAGCCGCACCAGAGCGTTTGAATCGCAAAAAATCCCGGCTTTACGGCGCGCACCGCCGCTTTTGCGCTTTCGACGGCCCGTTTGCCAAGTTTATCTATCTGGATGCCGATACTTTAGTAATGAATTCCCTTGATGCGGTTTTTCAGAAGTTAGAGTTATCGGACTTTGTGGTTTATGATTTTCAATTTCGCGACCCAACTAAAGTATATAACATTCAGTCGCCCAAACTGCTCGAAGTTTTTGAGCAAAATCGGATCGACTCGCAAATATTTTGTTCGGGATTTTACGGCAGCAAGCAAGGATTATTTGACCAAAATACTAGAGACTGGCTGGTAGCTGAACTCCAATCTGGAGATGCAGAAATTCTTTATGCCGGTGCGGGAGAACAGCCGTTGCTAAATTATATGGTGATGAAAACGGGGACGAACAGCTATAATTTTGCTTGCAGTCTCCCGGATTCCGAAAAAACTGGTTGCAGTGTCACTTCTCCACATTTTCAAACGCAAGATAAGATTTTGTACGACAAGGGAAATCGCCTGACTTACATTCATTATATTGGCGTGCAGCCGGATTTAATTCGGAGAGTTTGTGCAGGTGAAAATATTGATTTTCCGTATCGCGATTTGTTTCTGCACTACCGCTATCTCCGGGAACCGGAAAAACGGCCGATTTTTACTGAACCGCTAAAGTCTTATGCTGATATTTCTGGGCGGAGTTTACTACAAAGGGTGTTAGGAAGGTTGAGGATAAATTTATGAATCGCGGTATTTATATTGTGGCGAATGATAAGGTGATGGAAAGTGCGATCGCCCTTTTGGCCAGCATACGCCTGTACAATAGTCAAGTACCAGTTTTTTTGATCCCGTTTGACGACAATTACCTGCAAGTCGCCGCCGCCCTCAGCAGCCTCTACGAGGTGCAATTGTACCCAAATCTGGGGTTTGTGGAACAGTTTACCAGACAGATAGGTGAAATATTCGATCGCGATTTTCTAGCCCTTCCCAACAAAATGCGGAAACTCTGTGCCTGGTTTGGCCCCCTCGACGAATTTCTGTACATCGATACTGACATCATCGTCTTTGAAGACATTGCAGCCAATCTCAACAAACTCTCAGAAGTAGACTTTTTTTGCTGTGACTACCACCATCTGGGCGAAAAACTGCGAAATGTATTTTCACCCGTTGTCAAAGAAAAAAATATCTTTACTGACTCACAGCTTCAAGATGTATTCAACAGCGGTTTTTGGGCTTCCCGAAAAGGCACGATTACAGAATCGCAAATGTATGAAATTTTGCGAGAATGTTCGCAACATCGAGAATATTTTGACTTTGCTCAAAATGTCACTGACCAGCCTATACTAAATTATATGATTCTTAAGTTGATTGTCAAACGCTGGAATCTTGTTAATGATTCACCAGCAGAACCTGGAAGTTGGGCTGGTTCTACACATTTTCAGGAAAGAGATTGTGTGCTTTATGACAAAGGTAAAAGATTAAAATATATTCACTGGGCTGGGATACCAATTAAATCGGGTAGTCCTTATTGGAAACTTTGGCGACATTATCGTTATTTGGATGAAAGAAAACCAAATTTAGTGCAAAAAATCCTTCGATATTTGTAGAGTAGGTGGGGTGTTATTTTGATATTTTACACTTCTGGATGCAATAGGTATGTTGTTGCGCTTTAGTGCTATTTTGTATAAAAAAGAGCGCTGAAGCGCAACAACCTACCTTTATTATTTGTTAGCGCCCAATACACCCAACGGGATGATTTTTTTAATTAACAACTATGACTGATGGTATTTATATTCTGGGAAACGATGTGGTTTTTGACCACTTAGTCGCTTTATTGAATAGTCTCGAAGTTAATGGGGCGAAAAATATTCCTGTTTGCATCATTCCCTACGATGATAACTTGCAAAAAGTTCGAGTAGAAATTGCCTCGCGAAGCAATGTTACTCTATTTGACAATACCGATTCCATCCAATTTTGGGAAGACTTCGCGACTGTAGTTTGGACATCTCACGCCAAAGCTCAAAAAGTTTGGCAAGCTAAAGGTTGGGCGCAAGTTCACTGTTTGGGAATGCACCGGAAATTTTGCTGTTTTGATGGCCCTTTTGACAAGTTTGTCTATTTTGATGCGGACACTCTGTTAATGGGTTCTTTGGATTATATCTATCAAAAACTTGATGAATTTGATTGGGTAGCTAACGATTTTCAATACAAATCTGACCTCAATTATGTCTTTGATTTATCATCGGAAAAACTCGCAGAAATTTTTGAGATTGAAAAACTAGAATCTCAGATTTTTTGTGCTGGTTGGTTTGCTTCCAGAAAAAATATATTAAATCGAAATAACTTAGCCGAACTTTTAGATAAATTGACTTCAGGAGAAGCGGAAATTTTGTCTTTGCGGGGAACAGACCAACCTTTATTTAACTATTTAGTCGCCCGCAGCGCTATCTCTTTTTATAATTTTGCTTATCATCAACCTGCACTGGTAACGGGCAATCATTGGTCTTCTCAATTTGATGTGATAGATTGTGTTTTATACGACAAAGGACGGCGGCTGACTTATTTGCATTACATGAGTATTTCGGCTGCAAAATTTTCTCGATTGTGTGCGGGTGAAGATGTTGAGATTCCTTACCGAGATGTATTTCTGCACTACCGCTATTTGAATTCGCCGGAAACACGACCAAAACTCGCACCTCCCAATTTGTTAGTGCGCTTGCAGAGGATTTTCAAAAGTTGGGGGATTCAAAGGGTTAATAATGTTCTATTTAAGTTGCGTATTTTAATCAAGAAGGACTAAAGTCCTTACTACGAACCAACCCTCTTTGTTGTTATCAAAGAGGGTTGATATGGCTTTTATCAAAAATATCGGGTATGGCTGATAGCTTACATAACCAGTTCAGCTAAGAGGGCTGAAGCCCAACAACGTACCATTAAGAGGGCTGAAGCCCAACAACGTACCATTAAGAGGGCTGAAGCCCAACAACATACCCATCTTATGGTTCTTCAAAAAAAGAATCCAAGTCTAAGGCTTGGGAACCTCCGCGTTGTAGTTCAATTAAAAGCTTACCTAGCTGAGTCCAAACCAGCCACCCAGTTAGTAGTGTCAGCGGCAGGGCTAAAACATAAGAAAGTAATTTTGGGAAGCCAAAAATTTCCATTCCTGAAGCTAAAAATACGCAAATTCCGCCGGCCATTCCCAGAAAAGGCAACTGCAATTGTAGACCTTTTAGGTTAGATAAAGTACGGCTAGAACGATTTTTAGACCAGAGTTGTACTGCTTCTTTGAGGGTTGCTTCAAAGGCTAAGCCTGAAGCCATACCTGCTAGTAATCCAGCGGTCATTAAAAAATAGGGAGGTTCTGGAAAGTAATACACGAATAATTCTTTTGGGGTAATTGACAGTTGACAGTTGACAGTTGACAGTTGACAGTTGACAGTTGTCGGTTGTTATTAGTTATTGGTTATTAGAATTAACAACTTATAACTCATAAATGATCCTTCGACTAGGCGAGCGGGTATTGCTGACAACTAACAATTAACCCTTCGACTACGCGAGCGGGCACCGCAACTGACAACTGGCTAAAATTTAGTTAGGGCGGTTGTTCCTGCTGTGGAAAGTTCTGTCAAAGCGCCTAAAGCAACGTTGAACAAGCGACTTGGTTGCAGGTCTTGTTTGACTAAGTTCCAGAGGCTGCCAACTTCTTGGGTGTGAATGCGATCGTCCTCAATTAACGCTAACATTAGCTGGCGTCTCAAAAACGACCCTTCCTCTGACAGCAAGAATTGCAAGCCGAGTTGGGCTGTGGGTAGCAGGTCGAAACTGCGATCGGATCTGGCGATCGCAATCATCTCCTCTAATCTACTCCACTGGAATTTGCCATCTTTGAATAATACCTCAATCAGGCGACGGCGCAATGCCGGAGATTCCCCGTTCAACAATCTGCGCGCTACGTAGGGATAGGCTACCTCGACTATTTTGAAGTCGGGATTCAGTGTCAGGGCTAAACCTTCTTCTGTGACGAGAGACCGAATAATTAGGGCAAATTTGGCGGGGACTCGGAAAGGATAGTCGTACATCAACTCCGAAAACTCGTCTGTAATCGTCTTGAAGTTAAAGTCTGCTACTTTTTCGCCGACGATATCGCCAAGGACAGATTCCAATGCCGGGACGATCGGCATAATATCTGTATCTGATGTCAAAAACCCAAGTTTTACAAAATCCTGGGCTAACTCTAAATAATCTTTGTTGATCAAATGAACGACAGAATCAACCAAAGTTTCTTTGGTTGTTTCTTCCATCTGATCCATCATCCCAAAATCGATGTAAGCCATGCGGCCGTCCGCTAAAGCAAACAGATTTCCTGGATGGGGGTCGGCGTGAAAAAAACCGTGTTCCAACAACTGCCGCAAACCGCTGCGAACTCCAATTTCAATTAAGCTATTGGTGTCTAAACCTGCGGCTTTGACACTTGCGATATCTGTTAGCTTGATGCCGTCAATCCATTCGAGAGTGAGAACGCATTTTGAAGTATAGCGCCAGTAAATACTCGGCACCTTTACTGTTGCGTCATCGGCGAAATTTGTCGCAAATTTTTCGGCGTTGCGACCTTCATTTATATAGTCAATTTCCTCGAATAGTTTAATGCCAAATTCATCGACTATTAAACAGAGGTCGTGACCGAGATTCAATGGCAGTAAGGGGCCCAACCATCCAGCCGCCCACCGCATTAAATAAAGGTCGAGACTTAATATTGGCAGCAAATTTGGTCGCTGAACCTTGACTGCTACTGCTTCGCCGCTGATTAAACGGGCTTTATAAACTTGACCGAGACTGGCTGCCGCGACTGGTTCGGGGGAGATTTCTCTGTAGGTTTCGCTGATTTTGCGATCGAGTTCTGCTTCAATAATTTCAAATGCTCGCACCGAATCAAAGGGCGGCAATTGATCCTGAAGTTTGATCAATTCTTGCAGAAAGTCTTTGCGGATTAAATCTGGTCTGGTAGACAGGGCTTGACCGACTTTAATGAAAGTGGGGCCTAAGTCGGTGAGTATTTGTCGCAGGTGGGCGGCACGTTCGGGTTGGTGGGCGGCGACTTCGTGCTGCCAACTGTCCCACAACATCCCGACTACGAAGCCTGCAAATGACCAAATAACGGTTATTGCTCGCCAAATTGCTTTCCAAGGACGGTTGCCGTAATATTGGCCGATCGCCTGTGGATCGTAGCGTCTAGCCTGAGTGAATTGATGCTGAGGCACTCGTTTATTTTCCTCTTATTTTATGAAAATTGCAGCTTAAATTGGGAATTGGGAATTGGGAATTGGGCATCGGGCGTCGGGCGTCGGAAGTCGGAAGTCGAAAGTTAAAACCTTCTTCCTTCGACTACGCTGGCAGACAAGTCTTCCTTCTTCCTGAAATCCGTTACATCCGTTACATCCGCCCTTACGAACCCGTGCCGAACTTCCTTCTTCATCATCGATCGCAAATTTTAGGCGATCGGAAAATGCACCCGTTGAAGGCGGTTTGCCAGCCTAAATTTGTTTCTTTTCATTAAATATAGTACTTGACACTCCTCGACTATCAAGGTACGAGGATTCTTGGGCTGAATCGTGCCTCTACCAACAATGTCAGTTTTGGTCTTACAGTTTCATGTCTAGTCCGACTACACCTTTTACAGCAAGCACTCTTACGGACTACTCCCCAAGCGTAAATTCGCGTGTGTCCCACGCTATTTGATTTTTATTTGCTCTTACCGTGTGGATTTGGTTTTTACCATTGACGGTTAAAGATTTTGAGATCCCGGAGTAGGACGTTTAACCTGTTTCCTCACGTTCTCACGGTCAGCAACCTACGAATACTATAGCAGAAAGCCGTCGAGCGAAGGACGGGGTTTTAAACCCAAATTTCTGATAAAAGTACAAGTGTTCAGTCAAAATACTTAATATATTTCCCTGACCGCTGCACCAGTACGACACTGCAACCCTACAATTCCTCTATTCTCAGGTATTTCTCTCGATCGGGCGATCGCGCAAAAGCCACTAAATCCTATCCGCCCTTGGCCAAACAATCTTTCAGCCCGTAAATTGCCCTCTCCTGTTGATCCCTCGAAAGTTCCGGGAACATTGGCAAAGACAGCACTTCGCGACAAACTTGCTCAGCTACAGGCAATTGACCGACTTGATAGCCCAAAGATTTGTAAACAGGTTGCAGGTGCAAAGGTAACGGATAGTAAACCATCGAACCAATTCCGGATTCTTGCAACTTCGTCCGCATTGAGTCCCGGAAATTGCCAGAAGCAGCGGGTTCGTCTTTTGGATTTGTCAGCCGAATTGTATACTGATTCCAAACAGGCTTGGCTGCTGGCAATTCCTTGGGGACAGCAACTCCAGGGACGCGGGAAAGAAATTCGCTATAAACGGCTGCTTTCTCGCGGCGTTGGGAGTTCCAACTGTCGAGATACCGCAATTTAATGCTGAGAATCACTGCTTGCATGGCATCCAGACGGCTGTTGTAGCCTATTTCCTCGTAAAAATACCTAGAAGACTGTCCGTGTTCCTTCAGCATACGCATGGAAGCTGCGAGGGCGCGATCGTTTGTTGTCACCGCGCCGCCGTCACCGCAAGCGCCTAAATTTTTGGTCGGATAAAAGCTGAAGCAGCCCACATGGCCGATGCTGCCGACTTTTCGAGACTCCCACTCGGCCCCGACAGCCTGGGCGCAATCTTCGATGACGGCTAAGTTATGCTTGGTGGCAATTTCCATCAACCGAGTCATGTCTGTGGGTTGTCCGAAAATGTGAACCGGCATAATTGCCTTGGTTTTGTCGGTGATTGCCGCTTCCAAAAGTTCGACATCCAGATTAAAAGTCCCGCTGTCAATATCGACAAATACGGGAGTTGCACCGACGGCGCTGATGGTTTCAGCGGAAGCGAAGAAGGTAAAAGGAGTGGTAATTACTTCGTCGCCGGGGCCGATTTTGAGAGCTCGCAAAGCCAAAATTAGGGCATCGGTGCCGGAGTTGCAGCCAACGCAGTCGGAAACGCCCGTGTAGTTGGCAAACTCTTGCTCAAAACTCTTGACGGCTGGGCCGCCGATGTAGCCGCCAGAGGCGAGCACTTTTTGTACCGCAGCGCCGATTTCGTCGCCAATCTGGGCGTACTGCTGGGTTAAATCGAGGGGGGGAACGTTATTCACTCTTGACACCACAAATTGCAACCATTATCAAAGCAAATTCTTACAGCAAAACTGTTTCTCAGAAACCTTTATTCAAATATCTTATAGTTGGACGGGCAAACAATCACTTTATAGAAAGGGAGCGCGGATGTTAATTCTGCTAGATTTTACTGATTTGGGTTGGGCTTTGGGGATGGTGGCGATCGCGATCGGGCTTTCGGCATGGCAGGGATTGGGGCTGGAAGGGGCGATCGCGATCGCGGCAGGGCGCACCCTGATCCAGCTAATGGGAGTCGGCTACGTGCTCGCCGTGGTGTTTGCGCCGGAGGGGAAAAATCCGTGGTTGGTGTTAGCAGTGCTAGCAATTATGCTGACAACGGCTAGCATGGTGGCCAGCAACCGGATTAGCAAGAAAATCAAGCACTTGTTGCCGTTAGTTGTGGGTTCGATATCGATCGGTACGGCGTTGACTTTGGGCTATACACACTTACTAATTTTGCAACCCGATCCCTGGTACGAACCGCAGTATTTGATTCCCCTAGCGGCGATGATTTTGGGCAATGCGATGAACTCAGGAGCGATCGCAGGTGAAAGACTTGTGAGTACAGTTAACAGCAGCCAATTAGAAATAGAAACCCATTTAAGTTTAGGTTCGACACCGCAGCAAGCAGTAAAACAGTACCGAAAAGATGCGATTCAAGCTGGATTAATCCCCACATTCAACACAATGACAGTCGTGGGAATCGTAACATTACCGGGAATGATGACGGGTCAAATGTTGAGCGGTGTCAGTCCTTTGGATGCAGCATCTTACCAAATTTTGATGATGTTTGTGTTGGTGCTAGCAACTTTAATCGTCACTCTATTATGGACTGAGGGATTGTGTCGGAGGTTTTTCAATCAAGATGCACAGTTAATCAAATGGTAATCGGGAATCGGGAATTGGGCATTGGGCAAACAGGGCATTGGGCATTGGGCATTTATAATATGATGTAGGTAAGAACTCGCATTTAGCATTATTTTATTGAACAGGCAAGATGCCTGTTCCACAAAAATCATTTTTTTGCCAGGTGGGTTTCTAGGTTTCTTGAACAGGCGATGCCGGCCTGTTCCACAAAGAGTGAGTTTATCTTGTGGGGTGGGCTTCTAGCCCGCCCGATTCATCACTAAGGAGAATAGCCATGATTCAAATAGCAACTAAAACGCTAACTTTTGAAGAATTTGCGGAATGGAAGCCGGAAAACGGACACTATGAACTGCACAATGGAGAGATTGTTGAAATGTCACAGCCATTAGGAAAGCATGAAACAGTTGTCGGTTTTGCAGCCAGAAAATTGACCGCGCAATTCGATCGCCTAAACCTGCCATACTTCATCCCCAAAGAAGCATTAGTTAAGTCGTCCGAAAACGAATCAGCTTATTCGCCGGACGTTCTGATATTAAATGAAACCAATTTAGCCTCAGAACCTCTGTGGGAAAAATTCTCCACTGTGACTCAAGGCACATCAATTCCGCTGGTTGTTGAAGTCGTTAGCACGAATTGGCAAGATGACTACATAAAAAAAGTAGGTGAATACGAATTAATCGGGATTTCCGAATACTGGATTGTGGATTATCTCGGTTTGGGCGGCCGCAGGTTTATCGGGAATCCCAAACAACCGACTATTTCGATTTATCGGTTAATTGATGGTGAGTATGAAGTTAGTCAATTTCGGGGAGATGATAGGATTGAGTTGCCAACTTTTCCAGAGTTGAATTTGACAGCACAACAAATTTTTCAAGCGGGATTGAGTGCGGATGAAATTGCTGGGAATATCGATATCGGGTAGGGACACGGCATGAGTGCATCTGGTTTCTGAAGAGGGCGAAGCATGACCGCATATAAGTTATTAGTTATAATCCCATATTGATTGCGGTCATGCTTCGCCCCTACGGATATATTGGCCTTGCACCAGATGCAGCCCACGGCATTCCCGTGTTGTGTATTTCATCCGCCTCTGGAAACTCGCTATGCTGATTGTTTCAAGGCTGCGATCGCCCTGCCGATATATTCAGACACGGCTGAATCAAGTCCACCCTGGGAGACAACCTCTACTCCTTCCTGTTGATACATATTAGACCTCTTGCAAAAAAGATATATGTTACGATCAGAGGTTTTAAATTTAATCCCCTAGAGCTAACTCATAATTGTAAATTGCTGACAACAAATTACAACGCAGACCATAGCGGCGGCGGCGATTCC
>NZ_JAHRFA010000021.1:0-27867 GCF_020883045.1 Microcoleus sp. CAWBG58
GTCAACTGTCAACTGTCAACTGTCAACTGTCAACTGTCAACTGTCAACTGTCAACTGTCAACTGTCAACTGTCAACTGTCAACTGTCAACTGTCAACTGTCAACTGTCAACTGTCAACTGTTGAAACCCCAATTTACCTATGCCTAGATGGTTCAATACCGCTGGCCCCTGCCGTGGTGATATCCACTATATGCTGTCTGCAACCAGTCGAATCCCCAACCTAGAAAGACTGATTGCCCAGGAAAACTATTTCGTCATCCACGCACCCCGACAAATCGGCAAAACCACTGCCATGTTGTCTTTAGCCAAACAACTCACCGAAAGCGGACAATATACCGCTGTCATGCTGTCAGTTGAAGTAGGCGCACCTTTCAGTCAAGATATTGCTGGCGCAGAAAATGCTATTCTCGGTGCTTGGCGAAATAATATTGCTTTTCGCCTTCCGAAGGAACTTCAACCTCCAGATTGGACAGGCATCGAGTCAGGACAAAAAATTAGGGCAGCTTTACAACGGTGGGCACAGTCTTCCCCTCGTCCTTTAGTGATTTTGATTGACGAAATTGACGCATTGCAAGACCAAGCTCTAATTTCAATTCTACGTCAATTACGCGATGGTTATCCCAATCGTCCAAACGCTTTTCCTCAATCAGTTGGTTTAATTGGTTTGCGAGATGTCAGAGATTATAAAGTGGCCGCAGGTGGCAGTGACAGGCTAAATACTTCTAGTCCATTTAATATTAAAGTTCGTTCCCTCACTATGCGGAATTTCAATGCTGCGGAAGTGGTTGAACTCTACAATCAACATACAGAAGATACCGGACAAGTTTTTAGTCCAGAAGCCGCAGCTTTAGCCTATGAACTCACTCAGGGACAACCTTGGTTAGTGAATGCGTTAGCTAAAGAAATCGTAGAAGAGTTAGTGTCTGATGAATCAATAGAAATTACAGCCGAGGATATTTTAACAGCTAAAGAGATTCTGATTAAACGACAAGATACGCATTTAGATAGTTTAGCAGAAAAACTCAGAGAAAACCGAGTCAAAGCCATTATCGAACCGATTTTAGCCGGACGAGAATTGCCAGAGTCTTCCAATGACGATCGCCAATACTTGGTAGACTTGGGTTTACTCAGACGCGATCCGGCTGGGGGGCTAGTAATTGCCAATCCGATTTATCGAGAAGTGCTACCGCGAGTTTTAGCCCAAGGCCCCCAAGATAGTTTACCGATTATCAGTCCCAGTTGGTTGGGCGCCAACGGAGAATTAAACACGGATGCCCTTCTCAAGGCCTTTCTCGCCTTTTGGCTGCAACATGGCGAACCGCTACTTAAAAGTGCATCTTATCCCGAAATTGCGCCACATTTGGTGTTGATGGCGTTTCTGCATCGGGTGATTAATGGTGGGGGAACGTTAGAGAGAGAATATGCCATTGGGCGCGATCGAATGGATCTGTGTTTGCGTTATGGTGAAGTCACATTGGGAATTGAATTGAAGGTGTGGCGGAATAGGAAAGCGGATCCTTTGAGTAAAGGATTGGAACAGTTGGATGGGTATTTAGCGAGATTGGGACAAGATGAGGGTTGGTTGGTAATTTTTGATAAAAGAGACAATGCACTAGAATTGGAAGAACGGCTGAAAACTGAAATTCATCTTAGTCCATTAGGCCGAGAGATTACAGTCATTCGGGCATGATGATTTATTCTGCAAGTTTAGATAGTTATAAAATGTTCAAAAAACTTTATGGTAACAGAAAATTGTCTAAGCTTGCGAAAGGTATGTTGTTGGGCTTTAGCCCTCTTAGAGTAGTGATTATAGTGATTATATAGCAATACAGTTGACTTAGGAATGAGAATTAAATAACTTACAATTTGATGGTTTTTGTGGGATGGGCGGGAGAACCCGTCCTTTATGAACGGGCTCTCCCGCCCATTCCAATTTCCTTGTATAAATTATTTAATTTGCGATCCTTAAGAAAAATCTGACTTGCCAAAAATGCCTGTATTGCCAGAAAATCGTCATATAAAATTATTCAAAAAGCGTTAAATAAACCGTATTGGATTATATAGTAAGTGAGGTCGCATCAAAAACTCCATTTACAATCATACCTCATGTTTATGATAAATGCTATAGCCTTTATCATAAAGGTGAGGCATGACTGATAGCTTATAGAACCTCTTAAATCCCGAGGGCTAAAGCCCAACAACGTACCTAATTTTATCGAACCAATGGCCTATTTAAAATTAGTCAACACCCCATAAATTGCCCAAATCGCCATCGCCCGCAAATAGTGACTCGCCCGAAAAGTCCCCCCCGCCGTAATCGCTTCCGGCGTCCGAAACTGCAACCCATTCTCATAAATCTGCTTCACCACCGCATCTGTCAATTTAAACGCCTTCTCCTCCATTCCCATCTGTACCAAAAAAGCCGCCAACCCAAAATTAATCCCCGTCCAAACTTCCAAAGGATGAGTCGCATTTGGATTTTCCGGCGAACCGTTTAGCATCACGCCATTTGCCGCACCGAACTCGCCATCATTGAACTTTAAGAAACAAGATTCATACACAGTTTCTAAAGCGCTGACTGCACATTCAGACGGCACAATATCCGGCAATTCCAACAGTTTTGCGTAAAATTGACCGCACAATTGGTCGGCCATCACAACTTCCGAATTACTCTCGCTGTCCAAACGGTAATATTGACCGTTCCACAGTTTTTCTTGATAGCTGGGTCTTGCTTGTAACAGCCAACTGTGATATAATGCAATCTTCTCTTGCGGATTCGGAAGTATATCCGGTGCTGCATCTTCTAAGATTTCGCCGATCGCGATCGCACTTTCCAGCGCCGCCAGCCACAAACCGCCACAATAGGCACTTATCCCCCGCATTTGCCAATCATCAAACGTCTGATCCGGCGCACCCGAATTCTCAGGAATGCCGTCTCCATCCTCATCAAAGGTTTTCAGATAAGCCAAAGCCTGAACAATTGCCGGCCAACACTCTTGCAAAAACTCACAATCCGTGCCACCCGTCAAGAGGAAATCCCGATAAACCTGCAACACAAAATCGCAAGGTAAATCCTTCCACAAATTGCAATCTTGATAGCTAGTATAATTCGTTTTTTCCCAAGGATGTTCGTTCGGAGCACCCAAATCGTGCGGCGTCGCACCGATAGATTTTCTAATCGCCGCAGCTTGATTCCAACCAATAACTCTCGGCGTATCGTCACCCGCCGAAATTGCCCTAGCAAAGGCAATCATGACCGACTTTTCCAAGTCAGGCCACAGCATTAATAAAGCAAAAGAACCGTAAAGCCGCACGTCCAAACTTTCGTACCAGCGGTAATCAATACACTCCAAAACCCCAAATTGACCTTTCGGATCGCGTTCATCCGCTGCACTCCAGAGAGTACCGCCCTGAGTTAAAATGTACAACTCATTAAACAGCGCCATTTTAAAACTATCTGACAAATCAGTTTGTTCTAAAATCGGTTTTTGCCAAGCTTCAATACTTTCGCGCCAAGTATCCGAATGCTTCATCGCCGTGCGAATAATCGGCCAGACATTTTTGCCATTGCGCCCGAAGAAATCGGTATAACGGCGGTAGTAAGAAATTCCCGATGCAAATTCAGTAACGGGCAAATCCCAAGCTATGATAAAGGGGATTTTGCGAGTTTTCCCCGGTCGAATGGTAAACCTAACTGCGATCGCACAAGCTAACTGTTCCCCTGGGGCGGCGGCTGTTTCGTCTCTGTCATCCAACAAGAAGCCTTGTTGAGAAAAGTGCCGCCAAATATCCTCGCCGTCCCCCGCAGGATTCCAGCGAGTTTGATAGAATACTTCTACCGCCGGATTGGTAATAGTTGCGATCGCCCATTGTCCATCTCCTTCTTGCGGCCTATCGTCAGCAGTCAGCCGCGTCATCACGCAACCGAAACGGTGAAAATCTTCCACCAACAAATTCATATTTCCGCCACTTTCTCCCCACCGGGGTTTATAGTCATAAAAAGGACTGCCATCATCTCGCACCTTCACTTCTGGCGACTTGTTAGCATTGGTAAACCAGCCGACAATATTCTCCCAAGTTAGCATGATGCTGAGAGTAATCGGCGCATCTGTCGGATTGTGCGCTACCCATTCAAACATGGCAACTGGGTAACTGCTTTCTTGATAATTGTGAGGCAATATCGGCGAAAATTGCTCGCAGCTTAATTGAGCCTCAAACACATTTTCGTAAACATACCAACTGCGCGGATACAAAGCATGATAAGTCCCAGAGTTAGACTTTTCCCCTCCCCCTTCAGGCTGCTGTCTCCCATCCGTTACATCCGTTACATCCCGTACATTGCTCGCTGCCGAACTTCCTTCTTCCTGCTTCCTTCTTCCTTCGGCTGGATACCATTGCCAACTAGATAAACTGCCATCTGTAGGCGGTTCGGTGGACAGTGCAAAGGCTTGTTTTTTGCCTTTTGCTTCTTCAAATATGCTGAATTGACAAGCTGGTAAACTGCGAAAAATGTGCTCGCCGCCGTCGATGTGCCACAGGTTGAAATCGCCGCGGGACGATCGGCCGATGCAGCCTGCACCGAACCCGCCTAGGGGCATTCCGTGCCAGGGCCCGTCGTCGAGATTGCTGGCGTAGCGGACTGTGTAGGGGTTATCCCAACCCAGGCCAATGGCGCGTTTCCAGGTGTGTGGAGGGATGTTTGGAGTAGATGTGCGATCGTTCATGGTTTAATTTTGGTGGCAAGGGCGATCGGGCAAATTCCGGCAGAGCCTTAATAGTATATAACAGTTAGTTCTGTAGATATCGTAGGGTGCGTCGCCATCAGTCATCTACTTGAGAACCTGAAAAATCTGATAGCGACGCACCCTACAAGGATTCTCGTTACCGACAATATATCACCCAAGCTTAGATTGACAAACTCCGCAGGTATCGTTTAACATTTAATTAGATGCTAATTTCATGTTATCATTATGATTAACCTTTCAAAAGACATACATTCTCTCACCGATTTTAAACGTAATACGACTGAGTTTGTGCAGCGGCTCAAGCAAACAAAACATCCTTTAGTTCTAACTGTCAATGGGAAAGCAGAGTTAGTGATTCAGGATGCTGAATCCTATCAAAAACTTTTAGATGCGGTTGAGTTATTAGAGACTTTAAAGGGAATTAAACTGGGTTTGGAACAAATGGATCGAGGGGAAGGGCAAAAAGCGGAGGTTTTTTTCAATCAACTGTTTGATAAGTTAGATAGTTAGGCATGAATCAGAAATATCAAGTCATTATCCAACCCGCAGCACAAAAAGGAATCGAGGAAGCCTATTTTTGGTTAAGTAATCATTCTTCTCTGAAGGCTAGAACTTGGTTAGAAGGATTATATAAAGCTACCTTATCGCTAGAAAATATGCCTTCTCGTTGTTCTTTCGCCTTTGAGAATAATTTTTTTGATGAAGAAATCAGACAACTGGTTTAAGGCAAGGGACGAAATGCCTATCGGATTCTGTTTACGATTGTTGATGATATGGTTCATATAATTTTCGTGCGACACGCTTCTCAAAAACCGATGATAGGTGAATCAGATGAGGAAGGTAATAGCTGATGCAAGAAAATATCTGGATTAGCATTTTAAAAGCCAATAAATTGATGCGATCGCCTGATGAAGTTACAGCTTTTGAAAATGCTTTAGCCTCAATTGCCGATCGTCCTCAAGATGAAGATTTGCCAGATTTACATCTGATTTTAGACGATCGCTGCGAACAGCCAGAAGTCATGTTTAGTTTGATTCATTTTCTAGAATCTTTTGATGTGTCAGCCCAGATTCAAGCCTTTGTGACAGTTGTACCGCAATTAATGCTCGTTGCTTCGGAATGGACGAGAATCCTCCACAGCCGCATTTTGAATGATGGTGATGCTTGTCGTTTGTATCGAGATACTTTGCATTCATTAAACTCCCAAGAACCTAATTTTGTTCGTCAATTGCTCGAAGAAAGCGCTAGTTACAATTTAAACAAGCGCGAGCCAAAATTAGAGTTAGCTAGGTAAGTTTGAAAAGGGCGATCGTACTCGCTCAAAATCTTTTTGATTAGGGGGCGATAGTTTTCTATCTTATCCATTGGCTAATTACCTCCGATTGAATTTAGCATTTTTCAGATATGATTAATCCTATTTCTACTCTACTTCTTAATGCTAATACCATCACAGAGGTGCTTGTCGCTCTCACTCACATTGGGGTTGTTTTGCAAATAGGGACGTATCCAATTGCAACCCCGCACCAGCAAATCCTCAAAATTCAAATTCCACAATATAACTCTACGGTCACTATCGATAAAAGCGAAGGTTTTGCCATCGGCACTAAAATTTACGATATCGCTGCACGAGAGCGCAGGGCTGTGATCTTTGAAAGTGGTAATTTCTTTGTGCGTGGCGATATCCCAGAGTTTCATGGTGTTGCCGCTACAAGAAGCCAGGGTCTTGCCATCGGCACTGAAACTTAGGCTATGGACCCCACCGTTATGCCCCTTGAGGGTGGTAATTTCTTTGCCCGTGGCCATATCCCAGAGTTTGATAGTTTGGTCTTGGCTACCAGAAGCAAGGGTTTTGCCATCGGCACTGAAACTTACGCTACTGACTGAATAGCTATGCCCTTTGAGGGTGGTAATTTTTTTGCCCGTGGCGATATCCCAGAGCTTGATAGTTTCATCGTTGACAGAAGCAATTTTTTTGCCATCGGGACTGAAATTTATGCTATATACCGCAGGGTTATGACCTTTGAAAGTCGTAATTTCTTTGCTTGTGGCGATATCCCAGAGTTTGATAGTTTTGTCGTCACTACCAGAAATCAGTGTTTTGCCGTCGGGACTGAAACTGACGCTATAGACCGGAGCGTTATGACCTTTGAAAGTCGTAATTTCTTTGCCTGTGGCGACATCCCAGAATTTGATGGTGTTCTCCCGACCGCCAGAAGCAATATTTTTGCCATTGGGACTGAAACTTACGATGTTGATTTGACGGATATGACCGATGAGGGTGGTGATTTCTTTGCTTGTGGTGATATCCCAAAGTTGAATTCTCCTACCATCTGTTGTAAAAGCAATCTTTTTGTTATCTGGACTGAAACTGAAACGCCCGACCCAACTGTTAGGCCCGATGAGGGTGCTGATTTCTTTGCTTGTGGTGATATCCCAAAGTTTAATGGTTGTGTCATGACTGCCAGAAGCTAGGGTTTTACCATCGGGACTGAAACGGACGCTAATGACTATCTCATTATGCCCTTTGAGAGTGATGATTTCTTTACCTGTAGACACATTCCAAAGTTTGGTAGTCTTGTCATCACTACCAGAAGCCAGGGTTTTGCCATCTGGACTAAAACTGACACTCCGAACTCGATCGCTATGCCCCTTAAGCATAGTAATTTCTTTACCTGTAGACACATTCCAGAGTTTGATGGTGTTGTCTAAACTGCTAGAAGCTAAGGTTTTGCCATCTGGACTGAAACTGACACTACTAACCGTATCATTATGCCCTTTAAGGGTGGTGATTTCTTTGCTTGTGGTGATGTCCCAAAGTTTGATGGTTTTGTCAAAACAACCAGAAGCCAGGATTTTACCATCAGGACTAAAACTAACACTATCGACTTTATCTTTATGCCCATTGAGGGTGGTGATTTCTTTGCGTGTGGCAACGTTCCAAAGTTTGATAGTGTTAGCAATACCGCTATAAGCCAGTGTTTTGCTATCAGGACTAAAACTAACACTATCAACATAATCAACATCAGTATCTGTATGACCTTTGAGGGTGGTGATTTCTTTGCCTGTGGCAACGTCCCAAAGTTTGATAGTGTGAGCAACACTTCCAGAAGCAAGGGTTTTGCCATCGGGACTGAAGCTGACACTATAGACTGGATATTTATGCCCTGTGAGAGTGGTGAGTTCTTTGCCTGTGGAAACATCCCAAAGTTTGATTGTGCTGTCA
Source organism: Microcoleus sp. CAWBG58 (assembly GCF_020883045.1). Lineage (NCBI taxonomy): Bacteria > Bacillati > Cyanobacteriota > Cyanophyceae > Oscillatoriales > Microcoleaceae > Microcoleus > Microcoleus sp. CAWBG58. Next base: position 7,969 of record NZ_JAHRFA010000021.1, read on the forward strand.
TGACCACCAGAAGCTAAGATTTTGCCATCGGGACTAAAACTGACACTCCAGATTCCATAGCTATGCCCTACCAAGCGGTTGCGCTCTCTTACTCCGTAAACGGCTTGTCGCAATGCTGTCACAATCCCCATTGGTGGCTTGGGCTTTGAGTGAAGTGGTTTTGCTGCTCGTAAAGCTTCTATCAGTGCATCAAACTGTTGATCTCGATTAAAGAGTGCATTTGAATAGTTACCCAGGGCTTCGCTTTGGCTGACTTGAACTTTTTCAACTTGTTGTTTTTGATATTCTGTTTGCCACCATTGCCACCCCGCTACTCCCGCCAAAGATAGAGCAACTACCGAAAAGCCTGTCAACCCAAAAATAGTAAATTGCCGTCTGCATTTTTGTTCTTCTTGCTCTTGTTTCCGCAGTTTCAAACTTTGCTTAATATATTCTCGCTCATTCGTTAAATCTGCTTCACGCTTTTGTAACCAATCTTCAGCAATAACCAGAGGTTTGTCTCGTAATAATACCCCCTGATCTTTATTCCATTGCGCTATCGTTATCCGCAGTTGATCCCGCCAAGCAAGAAAAACGCGGTCATTATCTATCCATTCCTGCAACCTTCCCCATTCTCGAATCAACGCTTCATGGACAACCTCAACAGTCTGTTCCCCAGTATTCTCATTCCGTCCAGTTACTAACAGCGGTAGCTTTTTCTCGTTCTTTATATTTAGGTCTACGCCAACGAGTTTTTGTACTAACCGCCAATTATCTTCCCCGATTTCAGCGCGAGTAGCCAACCGTCGAGTATCTGTCCCCACAAAACTTGGCTGTCTCTGTTTTTTCTCTTCCTCAGCAACATCCATCTTTTGTCCTGGACGTGCTAGCTGCACAAAGATTTGCTGTAACTGTTTTTTCTCTTCCTCATCCAGCTTGCGATAAATCTCATCTGCATGATCGGCTAATGCCTTTCTCACACCGCCAATCTTTTCGTATGTCTGATGAGTTAATATCCCTCCACTATTTTCTGACCACAGTCGTGTTAGAGCAAATTCTAGTAGTGGTAAATTTCCCGGTTCTTGCTGCACATCATCCAAAATGCTCTCCGTCAGTCCATCCTCCAATTCCACTATCTTTTTCTGTGTACTATTGTCAATTAATTCAATTACCGATTTCATTTCCTCTCGGTTCATCGTCCCTAAAAACTTGTGCCCCTCCGGCTTTAACGCAGCTTCCTTGAAGGGGAGATAATTTATAATGTAGTCGAGAAATTCATGTCGGATTGTCAAAACCAGTTTGAGATTGGAATTGAATTGAATTGCTTCCAAAAGTGCATCAACAAATTGTTTTTGTGTTGGCTTATCAAGCGCATATAATTCTTCAAACTGGTCAACTACCAACAATAATCGTTTACCGGGATGTTCTTTCAGGATGTCTGTTACTTCCTGCCATAATTTTCTATTCCTCTCAAACTGGTCAAACAATGTGCTGACTCTTTCCTTCCGATCATCTTTGCATTCCTCTTCTTTCAGTTCTGGGTAGCACGCAAGCACCAAAGCAGAAACCAGCTCATAAAATGGCTGAGTCTGGGGACGAAAAGACTCAATTAGCCAAGTTCCCTCTGCCCGCAACCGAGGAATTAGTCCAGCAAGTACAACAGAAGACTTACCACTTCCAGAGGCACCAATTACAGGTACTAAAGGATATTTTTTCACAGCCTCTACTAACTGCTGTGTAAACTCCTCCCGTCCAAAAAATAGGTCTTTATCTTTTTCTAGGAATGCTGATAAGCCCCGATACGGGCAAGCTGTATCGGGGTTAATTACTTTTTTTCTAAAGCCCTTTTGTAGAGGTTTTTGATGGGTTCAAATACCCTTCGCAACGAGTTTTTAGTATCCAGTTCTACTTCATAGGACAAAATCCCAGGTATCAGAGGCAAAGCTAACATCGCTTTAGCTGCTACAGGTGTCTCCGGTTCATTCAGCTTATCTAGAATTGCTTGTAACTTCTGCTTCAACTCATCATTCAGACTAGGTTGGCTTTCAATTACTTGTAAAACTTGCGCCTTAACCTCTACAATCGCACTACTTGCCTCATCTTCTTCAACTGCATAAGAATATGTCTCTTTCGCGAGCAAAGCCCAATACTCAGCCTCATACTTGCGAATTTCTGGCGAAACTTCTTTCCTAATTCGTTGTTTTATAGCGTTCTTTTCAAATATGTCATTAGCGTAGGCAAGACGCTTCTGTGCTTCACCGATAGTTTCATACAACGAATCTAAAGTTTCTTCTAAATCAGCTAATTGGCGGCTTGGGGGCATTTAAGTCTAACTCCTTTAAATTGAATTACTGCTTTTTACCTTCACTCCTCCGACAGCCTCAGCCGGATGTTTTCAAGTTTATCATATTCCCAAAAACATATTCATTCTCAGGACTTACCCACTCAGACCAAAGAAACCGGGTTTTTATGCGTTTCTGCGTGTTGTGACGAAATTTTATCGAAAAAACCCGGTTTCTGAATACCCGCACGTCAATCCTATATATAGTTTGACACGCCACTTTATCGTGGCAAAATATCATCTAACCGCAGTTCCAAGCTCTTTAACAGAGGAGAAACAATCGGTTCGCCCAAACGAAATTGTTGCTTAGTATAATCTCCATCGATTAATTGACAAACGGTAATAGTAGGTTGTTTTGGTTTGCCGATAAAAGCCACGCCTCCCAATCCGCGATAATCAACAATCCAATATTCAGGAATTCCTAAAAGAGCATATTCTTCAACTTTGCGGGCGTAATCTGTTTCCCAATTAGTGCTGACAACTTCTACTGCCAATTTAATCGATCGCCCCAGGGTAATCACTGGTTCTCTTTCCCAAAGGGGTTCGCTGAAAAGGGCGGTTTCATCTAACACGACAATATCGGGACGGCGGGCAGTAGCTGCGTCGGAAAATGGACGGATTAGACAAGTGCGAGGAATAAACCAAGGTAGTTTTTCTGCTGCGATCGCAATTCCGATTTGAGCTACCAATTTGCCACTGACGGTTTCGTGGGGGCCTGTGGGTGACCTGTCAACTAATTCTCCGTCAGCAAGTTCGTAGCGGGGGTTGTTACAGTATCGATCGACAAATGCTTCAAAGGTGAGGATTTTTTGCGCGGTGTAAGCCATTTTCAACAGTTGACAGTTGACAGTTGACAGTTGACAGTTGGGTTTTTAGGATGAGATTGACACCCCACACTAAAAACATTCCGCCTAAAATGGGCGGTTTTAAACGCCTGATTTTGATAAATCAATACTGTTTTGCTTGATTTTAATTACTCTAGTTTAACATCTGTGAGATTCTTCGCTAGGCTCAGAATGACATCATTATCTTGAAATACGTCCAGAACTGTTGGTCAAAAAAAACGTTAAGAGTGAATCGTGAAAATCTCATTCATTCACCTCAACAAATCCCAAATCAGAACCTTTCCCCGCGTGCACCAAAGCCAACTTTTCGTAACGCTTGGCGTGTTCCACCAACTCCGCAGATTCCTCTTGTGACAAGTCTCGCAGCCGCTTGGCAGGCACTCCCGCAACTAGCGTGTGAGGGGGAACGTCCTTCGTGACAACCGCCCCTGCACCGACGATCGCGCCTGTACCCACTCTCACTCCGTCCAGGACGATCGCCCCAATTCCGATCAAACAGCCGCGTTCAATGTAAGCTGAATGAATCACCGCTCGATGCCCGACTGTCACGAAATCTTCTAAAACAGTCGGTTTCCCCGGATCGCCGTGTAGAATTGCTCCATCTTGGATATTGGTACTTTTGCCGATCGCAATTCGTTCTACATCCCCCCGCACCACCGCCCCGTACCAAATACTCGCGCCCGCAGCCACCTCTACCCTGCCGATGACAACAGCGCCTTTCGCTACAAAAGCAGCTTGGGAGAGATCCGGTGCAGGCCAATAGGCAGGAAGTGCAGGCAGAGGTTGGTTGAGATTGCTCATCTTTTTGGTCGAACGTGATACTTCTAGCAGATTAGCTGGTTGTTGATACGGGATATAATAAGACTATTTGCCACTTTTGCAGATAAATATGTTGGGACGGCATAAATGATTGAAGTTGCCTTGCAATACCCGATGTTTGGCCCGGAAATTCAGTGTCCTCACTGTCGCCAAACAATTCCGGCTTTAACACTCACGGATACCTATTTGTGTCCGCGTCACGGGGCATTTGAGGCAGATCCAAAAACGGGGGAACTCGTTCACCTTCAGTCTGGGCGACACTGGCGCCGCTGGGAGGATGAATGGTATCGCCAACACACTCACCCCGACGGAATTCGGTTTGAAATTCACGAAGCGCTCGATCGACTTTATACTCAAGGGTACCGAGCAACTCGCGTCATCGTTGCCCAACGTTATCGAGACTTAATCAGCTCTTATTTGGAACGCAGCACCCCTTGGCGGGGCCAGCCGGACTCGCCACGCCCCCGGCTGTACGGTTTACCTGTGGATTTTAGCCCCGATCCTCAAGAGGAACCTTGTTGGGAAGTGATTAATTTTGATTTGGAAAAAGAGCCGGGAGTTCCTATTAGATATCCCTATTTTCGGTTGTTTGAATAGTCATCGGTCATTGGTCATCGGGCATCGGGCATCGGTCATTGGTCATTAGTCATTAGTCATTAGTCATTAGTTGATTAGTAGTAGGTAACAATTGACAACTATCAACTATAAACTGTTAACTATGAACGGTAAAATGCTTTCGGAGTCAACTGCTTTTGCAGTCAACTGTCAACTGTCAACTGCCAACTGTCAACTGTCAACTGCAAAATGCACCACGCCTCGATTCGTACTGCTAACATTCACCGGGCGATCGCCTTTTACGAACAGTTGGGATTTACTGTGAGCGATCGCTTTACCACAGGTTACACCCTAGCCTGTTGGATGGAAGGTCTCAACGGACGCATCGAACTAATCCAAATCCCGGAACCAAAACCCGCACCGGATGCTTTCGGTGACGAGCATTATGTTGGATATTATCATTTATCTTTCGATTTAACCGAGGCGACAACTGATTTGCCGACTTGGTTGCAGTCTCTCAAACAGCGGTTTGAGGAAGCAGCTAAAGAGCAACCAAACCAGTTTCAAGCTTTGAAAGTTTTATTAGAACCGACTCAACAGGCGATCGGGCAAAATGTTTATGAAGTAGCTTTTATTGCTGATACCGACGGTTTGCCCTTAGAGTTTATCCGGCGTCTTAATTCTATCAATTCTGAAAAGTAGGAAAACGGGATTGCTGTGTCCGACCCAGGAGTTAAGACTTTTAACTTTGCTTGATAGCGCCATTCAATCGTAGATATGAGATGCACCACAGCACGAGCCAATAATATCAATTCCTGTCAATTAGCATAACAAAAACCGTTCGTAGTGCGGACTTCAGTCCGCTCTTAGGAATTAAAAGAAATAACTTGTACAATTAAATCCCAGAAGCCTTGATTCTAGCTAAACTATTCCGACCTTAGTCACCTTATTTATTTTTCATTCCTTAGGCTGCGGACTGAAGTCCGCACTACGAACCAATCTTGCTGCATAGCGGACTGAAGTCCGCACTACGAACCAATCTTGCTGCATAGCGGACTGAAGTCCGCACTACGAACCAATCTTGCTGCATAGCGGACTGAAGTCCTCACTACGAACCAATCTTGCTGCATAGCGGACTGAAGTCCTCACTACGAACCAATCTTGCTGCAATAATATCAATTCCTGTCAATTAGCATAACAAAAACCGTTCGTAGTGCGGACTTCAGTCCGCAGCCGTATAGCGGACTGAAGTCCGCACTACGAACCAATCTTGCTGCGATTAATTGATGCAATCAATTCTTGACAAAACAAAACCCGCTGGTGCGGGTTTCATCTTAAAGCTGATTGTTATTGTCTGACGGTTTCAACTACTTTTTAGGAACAAGAGCTTCATTACCAGTAGGGCGAGTTGACGCAGCGCTAGTTTTCAAAAGTGCGATCGCCTGCGCGTAGCAAGGATCGTCCTTAGTCGCAACCAACGTCGGTTTATTAGCTAATTTCAGCTTTTGTTCGTCGCTAACTTCCACCTTGACATCGGGAGTGACACCCTTGTGGCTGATATCCGTACCGTTGGGGGTATAGTAGTGAGCGATCGTCACCGCCAATCCCGAACCGTCAGACAAAGGATGCGTAGACTGCACCAAAGCTTTGCCAAAAGTTTGGCCGCCCATCACAGTGGCGCGCTTGTTGTCCTTCAGCGCACCGGCCAAAATCTCGCTGGCGCTGGCCGAGTTGTTGTCTACCAGTACCACCAAAGGCTTGTTAGTGATTGCAGTGCGGTTGGCCCGCATTTCCTGAGAATCTCCCGCACGATAGACTGTACGGACGATCGCCCCAGAATCCATCCACATCTGCGCGATATCAATGCTCACCGACAGCAACCCGCCGGGATTACCCCGCAAATCCAACACAAAAGCGTCAGCTTTCTGCTCCGAGAGGTTTTTAATCGCCCGCTGCATTTGTTCGCCCGCGTGGGAGCTAAACTCTTGCAAGCGGATATAACCGACATTCTTGTCAGCTTCCTTCTTGAGACTGTAGCGAACCGCTGCTACCTCAATTTTCGCCCTAGTCAGAGTAATATCAAACTCGCTTTTGCCCTGACGAGCAATCCGCAGGGTGACTTTCGTGCCTTCGGCGCCCCGAATTACCTGAGCCGCATCCGCGACAGTCATACCTTTGGTAAGTTTGCCATCAATCACCAAAATCCTATCGCCAGCTTGAATCCCTGCCTTCATGGCTGGGGAATTTTCCATCGGCTCAACTACCACGATCGCTTTCGTTTTCTCGTCTTCTTCGAGCCTCATCCCCACCCCTGTCAGTTCACCAGAGATTTGACTCTTCAGCGCTTCGTACTGTTTCGGATCCATGAAGCGCGTGTAGGGGTCTTTTAATTTCTCTAGGGCATTGCGGAGGGCAGTGTAGGCCGCTTCGCGAGAAGTATAATTTTTGCTGAGCAATTCTTGGCGGGTGACTTGCCAGTCAGTCTTGTTAAAGGTTGGATCGACATAATCTCGGTTCACAATTTGCCAAGCTTCGTCTAAGACAGCTTTGGGGCTATCTTGAAGTTCGGCGCGGACTGACTGACTCAGACTGGGAACGAGTAAAGATATCGAAGCGGTTGTCGCCATCGCCCCAGTGAACAGGGCTGCCTGTAACTTAGAAAAGCGTCTGCGGGCTTGATTCATTGAATTTTGGCTCAATTCGATTTTTGATTTTTGATTGGAGATTTAAAATTGCTAAAAAATCTCAAACTACCACTTAAACTATGTTGTGGAGGCCATAGCATCCCTTTTGACAGTTTAACCAGCTTTATAGTCGATCGCCAACCAATCATTACTGTATTTTAATAAACTTAATTTAAAACTTGGATTTTAATGTCTCATGGAAACTAAAATCGAAAATTTTTCCCGTAAGTGGTTGAGCCTGCTCGTTAATGGAGTTATCGGTGCAGCAGCGCTGGCTGGAGTCATTACCATGCAGTCGATCGGGCAATTAGGCGGAATGACCTCAGTTGGCGTTGAGGAGCAAAAGTCGCCCTCTGCAATATCTGCTGCTAGTTTCAAGCAAGCCGCCCAGCAAGAAGTCCAGCAAGAAGCCCTGCGGCTGAAAATGCTCAAAAATCTCCCTAGTTTTGGGTTTGACAATTTAATTGCAGATTGGACATTTCTCAAATTTTTGCAGTATTTTGGCGATGACGAAGCCCGAAATGTGACCGGCTACAATCTCAGCCAAGATTATTTTGACATAGTTACCCAGCGCGACCCCAGGTGGGCTGACATCTACCTATTTCTCTCCACAGCCGTTTCTTTTTATCAAGGAAAACCTGAAACTGCTGTTAAGTTCATCGAGCGGGGTACTAACGCCTTGTCGCCGCAAATTCATCCCCAAGCGTGGATAGTGTGGCGAACAAAAGGTATTGATGAGTTACTGCTGTTGGGAGACATTCCCGAGTCAATTCGCTCTCACGAAATGGCTGCTGATTGGGTGGAAAAAACCCCGAATGAGTCAAAATTGGCGCCTGTTTTTCGAGCAACTGCTGAGTTTTTGCGCCGAGATCCAGATAGCGTGCCGGTGCGGTTTAATGCTTGGAGTACGGTTTATTATCAAACAACTGATAAGTTGGTTCGTCAAAGAGCAAAACAAGCTCTTGTCAAGTTGGGAGCTCGGGTGCAAAAAGATCGGGATGGAAAGGAAAGTTTTATTTTACCTCCGAGAAATTAGGGTGCGCGATGCACGCTCCTGATGCTGTTCTGTGCAAATTTTAACTACCAGCCGGGAAGTCTAAGGGTATATTCAGAGGGGATAAATCTCAATTGCTGCGCTCAGTACCCCGTCGGGAATTACCGCGCTTGATGAAAGGCTCGTCGAATGGAGGAACGGAAGCCGACAATTAGACATTGCGAGTACCTTTAATTTTGATGTACTTTCTCAACATTAAATCAAAAGAAATCGTACATTAAGGTAGGTCGAAAAAAAACAAGTTAAAAATGCAACTCACTTACAAATACCGCCTTAAACCCACCAAAGCCCAACTAATGACGATTGTGGCTCACTTAGAACTCTGTCGCCGACAATATAACTACCGACTTGGCGAAAGATTCAGATGGTGGGAATCTACGAGAACGCCCATTAATTCCTGTCCATTAGTTGTTTCAATAGTCCCTCTTGAGGAGATTTACAGAAGTATTCCTTTAACCAGAGTGCAGACTAGAGATGGCAGGAAGAAGGATGAATCAGGAAATCCTTTGACAAAAAAAGGTGATGTTTTCTCGAACATTGAAGGCGGATATGTACAGTGGCAGGCAATACAACTTGCTGACTTGAAAAACACTAAAAAACTGTTTTCCGACTACAAAGCGTTGGATTCACAGGTTTTGCAAGATGTCGTCAACAGAGTTGAAACTGCTTTTTCAAACTTTACCACGCCCGACAAAAACGGCAATCGTAGAGGCAAGCCCAAATTCAAGGGATTCCACTACTACAAGTCCTTCACTTATCCTCAATTAGACAACTTAGATATCATCAAGGATGAGCAAGATAGGATTTGTATTAGCCTTGCTAAAATAGGTCAAGTACCTATGGTTTTCCACCGACCAATACCAACAGGATTCAAGGTCAAGACGGGTACAGTCATCAGAAAAGCGGATGGGTGGTACATTTCCCTGACGCTAGAAGATAAGAGAGTCCCCATAACGGTTGCAGCAATTCAACCGACCGAAGAAAATACCGTGGGTATCGACCTGGGAATTACTAATTACGTTTACCTTTCCAAGGTTGAAAGGATTGAAAATCCTAGATTATTGAGAAAATCGGCTCAGAAGTTAGCAAGACTTCAAGCGAAGTTAGCGAATAAAGTTAAGGGTTTTAAGCCTTGGAGAATCATCAAGGACAAGATTTCCAAGCTCCATCAGTTTGTAGCTAGAGCTAGATTAGATTTTCAATTTAAAACGGCACATGAGCTATTCAGCAAGTGTGATGTTTTAGTTGTTGAAGACTTGAGCGTCAAAAATCTCACTAGACGTGCCAAGCCCAAGGCTGATGTTGAAAATGGTAATTTGGTTTATTTGCCGAACGGTCAGTCAGCCAAAAGTGGTTTGAATAAATCCATGCTTGATGCTGCTCATGGGCAATTCGCTAGCGTCCTGAAATATGTCGCCTGGAAATTAGGTAAAAACGTTTTGTTTGTTGACCCAAAGGGAACTTCTCAACATTGTTGGAACTGTCTCAACAAAGTTCCAAAAGAATTATCGGAGCGGTGGCATTCTTGTCAGTGCGGAGAATTTTTGGCTCGGGATGAAAACTCAGCTAAACTTATCAAGAAGATTGGTCTGAGTTGCGAAAGTGGCGGGGGAACTCCGTCACTCAAAAAAGCCTTTGCAAAAAAGGAAAAAGAAGCCTGCGGTCTAACGGTACTCCGTTGACCGTCAGGTTAGTTCACAATAGTTTGATTTCTGTTGGAGTTATTTCGCGCCATTCACCGGGTTTGAGCCCTTCCAAACGCAAATGCCCGATCGCACTTCTCACCAGCCGCAGCGTCGGAAACCCCACTGCTGCCGTCATCCGGCGCACTTGGCGGTTGCGCCCTTCTGTAAGAGTCATTTCCAGCCAAGCTGTGGGAATGTGTTTGCGAAATCGAATCGGGGGTTCGCGGGGCGGTAATTGAGGTTCTGCGGACAATAATTGCACTTTTGCCGATCGAGTCCGATAATCTTGAATTGTGACACCAGTTTCTAAACGGGCGATCGCGCCTGCATCAGGAATCCCTTCCACCTGCACCAAGTAAGTGCGGGGATGAGCGAATTTTGGATCGCTGAGGCGGTGCTGCATTTGTCCGTCATCGGTTAACAGTAGCAAACCTTCACTATCGCGATCGAGCCTCCCGACCGCATAAACATCAGGAATCGGAATATAATCTTTCAGGGTTCTGCGCTTAGCTTCCCCTGAATTATCAGTGAATTGAGTTAAAACATCGTAAGGTTTGTAAAATAAAATGTAACGATAAGGCATGATTCATCAGTTGACAGTTGACAGTTGACAGTTGACAGTTAACAGCTAGCTACCTCTTCCATCGATAAAAGAGGATTTTAGCAATGAATCATTTTGTTTGATTTCCCCCTAAACGGGAAGGCTTGAGACCCAATTTTCTCGGTAAATAACAATTAAAAATGTACTAATTTCAATAATTTTGTAGGGCTGGTTTCACAAACAATCATTGCTAAAAACCGACAATCTCGAAAACCCGCCCCCACCCAACGACAATATGAATCAACCTACTGACATTTTTCACCAATGTCAATTATGAATCAACTTACATCTAATTCTACCATGTCCAAAACCATTCACCGCATTTGCATCGTTCTAGGAACGCGCCCCGAAGCAATCAAACTAGCCCCAGTAATTCAACTGTTCAAAAAATCGCCCAACTTTGACACCCAAGTAATTTTAACCGGTCAGCACCGAGAAATGGTCGAGCAAGTGATGCAAATGTTCGACCTCAAAGCCGATCGAGATTTAGCAATTATGCAGCACCAGCAAAGCTTGACGGATATCACTTCCCGGAGTTTGCATGGTTTGGAAGCCTTGTTTAAAGAGTTGCAGCCCGACATCGTCTTAGTACAGGGCGACACAACGACAGCCTTTGCCGCAGCCTTGGCTGCATTCTACCAAAAAATACCAGTAGGTCACGTAGAAGCCGGATTGCGGACTGACGATATGTTCAATCCCTATCCCGAAGAAGCTAACCGGCGGTTGATTTCGCAGCTCACACGGCTGCATTTTGCCCCAACAGCGCTGGCTGCGGAGAATTTAGTGCGATCGGGCGTTTTGGGAGAAATTCACCGTACAGGCAACACAGTAATCGACGCTTTGCTATCTGTCGCCAAACGCGAACCCGAATGCAACATTCCCAACTTAGATTGGAGCCAACATCGCACCATTTTAGCAACAGTGCACCGCCGCGAAAATTGGGGCAAACCATTAGCAGGAATTGCGCGGGCATTCATCCAAATTTTAGATAAATTTCCCGACACAGCCTTGCTCTTACCACTACACCGAAATCCCACAGTGAGGGAACCATTAAAAGCACTTTTAGGCGACCATTCGAGAATCTTTTTAACAGAACCATTAGACTACGCAGAATTAGTAGGAGCGATGCAGAGAAGTCATTTAATCTTGACAGATTCAGGCGGATTGCAAGAAGAAGCACCGAGTTTGGGCAAGCCTGTTTTAGTATTGCGAGAAACCACAGAAAGGCCAGAAGCAGTTTCCGCAGGCACTGCTAAACTTGTCGGTACAAATTCTGATACAATTACAGCAGAAGCCGCAGAATTGCTGAGTGATTCTAAAGCTTACGACGCGATGGCAATGGCAATCAATCCCTTTGGCGACGGTTTAGCCGCCTCCCGAATTTTGAAAATAGTTGTAGACTACTTTTCTGAGTAAAAATCAATCCTAAAATAGGTTTGTAGTGAGGACTTTAGTCCGCATCAGGTTTGTAGTGAGGACTTTAGTCCGCATCAGGTTTGTAGTGAGGACTTTAGTCCGCATCCATCATAGGACTTTAGTCCTCACTACAAACCAATATGATTGCGTCAATTCTAGGAAAAATGAGATAATTCGCGATCGAATAAAGTGCGCCAAAGAGCACCTTACAACTATCAGTTCAAAAACCCGGTTTTTTAGTGAGCGAGTGCGATCGCAAACTAATTTAGATATATTTAAGGAGAGGGAACTTGTGGCCTAAAATTGCTACTGCCTTTATAACCGGATAGAATAGCAAGTTTTTCCAAAGATAGCCTACCGGTGTAATATTTACCGCGAATTTCCCAAGTGGGATAAGCTTTAATATTAGCTGCCTTACACAAATCTGGTTGAGCATCTTTACCTCTGGGATCGCACTCAATGTAAGTAATCGCGGTAAATGCTGGTAAGCCGAAAAGTTCTTGTTGCGTGTGACAGTGCGGACACCAGTAAGCACCGAACATTCTAGCTTTGATAGTCTGCAAATGGGCTGCTAAAGCTATTTTATCCGGCACGGATTCGCTAGTAATCGGCGGGCCTTCTTGTTCGGTGACAGGTAATTTGGCAGGAGCAGGAGGCGGAGGAGGAGGGAGGGTTTGTGCTAAAGTTTGAGTAGATTTGTTGCTGAAACTGAACTGTGCAATTCCTCCGTCTGCTTTGGTACTGCCAAAAATGCCCAAAGTTAGGAAAATTGCGATCGCACAAAAGTTGAATTTGCTTAGTCTCATCTTGAATTTCATCTAGGATTTGCTAGGATTTCGCGAGCTTGATTCATAGCCTCTACAGCATTGTTTACCACAAAAATGTTAAAATTGCCCAAGCTTTTAAAGAAAAGTAGACTTTCGGGGTTCTCATTTAACAAGATAACTTGCTTGTCAGCTTTGAGGGCGAGGGCAATTTCCGAAGCAGTGCCCGCGCCCATACCGCAGGCAATTATGACATCTGAAGAAAGAATGTTAATGTTATTTCTGGCATTTCCCATATCAGTGACAATGGCAATATCAACTGCTTCGGAAATACCGCGAGTATCGTTTCCCGGAAGGATACCGACTGTTAAACCGTTAGCAGCTTTTGCGCCTTTGTTTGCCGCATCCATCACGCCGACATTGCGGCCGCCAGTTAGCAATATCCATCCTGCTTCGGCGATGAGTTGTCCGAGTTGATAGGCATTTTCTAAGTCTGTTGACGTGGCACTTTCGCCTGGGCCCATGATGCCGATGATAATTTTTTTCATAGTTTATGGGTGAGTATATTGCATTTTTGAAATGGCTGATATATCTCTTGATTAAAAATATTTAAAAAATAGTTTATTCATTGAAACAATATCAAATATCTGCTATAATGTCAATAAAAAAGTGGGATAAAACATGAGTGTCGCCCAAAACCCAGAAACAAAGCTGATGGAAAAAATCCGCAGTTTGCCTCCAGATAAAATTACGGTATTACAAGATTTTATCGACTTCCTATTAACGCGCAGTGAAGCTGATGTTCTGGTTGATACTACGACTAAACTCTCAGAACCAGCTTTTGCTAAAATTTGGGACAACCGAGAGGATGCGGAGTATGACGAGCAATTGGAAGAATCTGCGGATCTCTACGCAGAAATCTATAAGGAAGATTAGGAATTAATTTTTAACTTCCTGAAAAATCTTATAGTATTCACAAATTATTTCAATAAAAATATCCCCTTCTAAGCGAAAATGACTCAAGGCAGATAAATCTAAATTAGCAGGAAAATTGAAAGGATAGGATAGGGAAGATAAAAAATTTTCAGCATTTTCTTCAAGCTTTCTGAGTTGGACTTCTCCCACCCAAAAACAGTAATTTTCATCATCGGAATTGATGGGGCGAGAAATGACTAGGTGAAGAATGCGATCGAACTCGATCGCAACATCTCCGACTTCGGGGCCAAAGGTGAAGTCTAAACGCAAGCCAAGGTTTTGAGGGCGGAGTGAAACCCCTACTAAATCGGCACTTTTTAAGTCTTCTAAAAAGGTTTTGAGGTTGAGTGCGATCGCGGTTGTCATAGAATCACTTTTTCTCCGGTATTATGTGTCTTAGCCCCTGGTTCAAATTTTATTTGATTTCCATCTCGATTGTATCGACGACGGTAAGTTTTGCCATCCGTCGCGCGTATTTTTGGCCCTGTACGGACTATTTCACCATTTGGTCTAATGTTAATGATACTACCATCTGGGTGTTCAAAGCTTTGATAGCCACCTTTTGTGCTGGTTTGAAATTGGAAGCCGTAACTCTCCAGTATCGCGATCGCTTCTGATAGGGTTTGTCCTGTCAAATCGGGAAGTTGTTGTGCGGCTGGATTCATTGGTTGTGAATGGGAAAGATTTTGAGCGATCGCCATGATTGATTATAAAATGATCGATCGCCCTTCTGAATTATTAGAAAGGGATCTCGCTATAATTCCAAATAGCGCTGCAAAATATCTTGAGCTTGGGAAAATAGCTCGGATTCCAATTGGCCGACTTGTTGTACTAATCTCGTTTTATCGAAAGTCATCGGATCGACACAGACTAGCAAACTATCTGCATCTAAACCATTTTGTGGAGAGGCTGGTACTAAGATTGCAGCAGCAGAAATCCGAGGATCGTGAGCACGAGCGGATGTAAACGGCAAAACAGTAACTTTGCTGCGTCGCTCGTTGAAGAGAGTACCAGAAATTACCAACGCAGGCCGCGTTTTGCGTATTTCTGTTCCTACTGACGGATCGAATCTAGCTATCGGGATACTTCCCAGTCGGTAATCGCTTGAGCTTGCCATTCCTCATCCCATCCTAAATCTAGTTCGTCAATTAGCTTGCAAGCTTCTGCTAAAGCTTGGTTCTCTTGTTGTTTTCGCCATTGTTTTAAGAGAGATTCTATCAAAGCACTGGGGTTTTCCGCTTTTTGATTGACGTATGTGAGTAATTCATCTGGCAAGCTGATAGAGATGTTGCTCATTGGCTAATCAGAATAGTATTTTGCGATCGTTTTAGCAATTATTGGCTGAAATGACAATTTTTTGTTAGTTGAATGCAAAATAAGGGCGATCGATCTTCCCAATTTCTGATTAAAAAATCACTGGTTGTGAGGTTTGACAAAAAATGGCAAAATCTGCCATAATTAAGATAACGAGTTAAATGAGGTAAGTAATACCCGTGACAAGCATGAATATTTCTCTACCTGACTCAATGCGAACTTATATAGAAGAACAGGTAGCCCAAGGTGGTTACAGTACAGCTAGCGAGTATTTCCGTGAGTTAATTCGCCAAGACCAAAAACGCAAAGCTTCAGAACGTTTGGAAGCGATGTTATTAGAGGGTTTGGAATCTGGAAATCCTACGGCGATGACGGAGGAAAATTGGATGGAGATTCGTCAAGCTGTGCGATCGCGTATTTCCCAGAATCAGGGGTTGCAGGAATAAAAATGACCTCGCTCCAAAAACGTCCGCAAGTTATCCGTGACTTGATTGAATTAGCCACTTACATGGCGGAAGATAATATGGATGCTTCCGATCGCTTTCTTGTCGCGGCGGAAGAAACGTTTAAACAATTGGCCCAAACGCCAAAAATGGGAAAACGCTGTCAATTTTCTCATCCGAATTTAATTGATGTGCGACAACAAGCTATTAAAGGTTTTAGGAGATATCTGATTTTCTACCGTCTCATAGACTCAGAGGTAGAAATTTTGCGCGTGATTCACGGAGCACGGGACATCGAAGATATCTTTGATAATGTTGATGAGAATGAATAAATCTTTATTCTTGAGGTGGGAAGTTGAAGAGCGATCGCCCTTCTGGATTATTAGAAAGGGATCTCGATCTTTTTTAACCGCAGATGGACGCTGATTAACGTGGATGCAAGAAGGGCGATCGCTCGTTTGATGAAGTATGGGCGATCGCCCTTCTGAATCTAGCTGAGAAAGGACGAGATCCTTTCTCTCCCTGATTCCGCACCCTCAACAGTCACAATGGCTATACAAACAAAGTCCGACAGGAAATTAATTCCCTGTCGGACTTTATCAAAACCGGATTTCTTAGCTACTTTTTCCCGTTTGGATTGACAGATCGTACTTAGATAATGCAGCGCCAATCCTTCAGGTTATTGTTAGATAAAGAAATTCGTAACGGGAATGCTGCCCAAAGCGGGTAACGTCCCGGTAGATCCGGTTAAGTTGATAACTAAATCGTTACCAGCCTGAAAACCAGCAGTACCATCATTAATCACAAGGTAAGTACCGGCGATCGAAGCCGTTGTGACTGTAACTAAAGCAGCGCTATTAATTCCGAGAGCTTGGTTTCCGGCTAATGCTCCATTAGCATCGGTAAACACTTGAGTTACAACATTTTGTAAGGTAGTAGCAGCGCTGTTAGCAGCACGGCTAAAGCTACTGGGCGCATTCATCGCGGCTCCACCTTGAGTCAGCAAGTCGATTTTATCACTGCCGATCGCCAAATCGGTAATGCGATCGCTGGCGGATACAGAGGATTGTCCAAACTGGAAGAGGAAGGTATCCGCACCCGTACCACCCGTTAGAGTATCTTGACCAGCCCCCCCGTTGAGCGTATTATTCGCAGCGTTGCCTGCAATAGTGTTGCCTAAGCCGTTGCCTGTGCCGTTAATCGCCGTAGTGCCAGTTAAGGTAAGGTTTTCCACTTCTGCCGGTAAGGTGTAGGTGACAGAAGATTGCACCAAGTCGGTTCCTTGAGCTGCAAGTTCAGTGACGATATCTCCGACACTATCGACAACATAAATATCGTTCCCCAATCCGCCTTTAAGTTGGTCGTTTCCGAGCCCTCCATCTAAACGATCGTTATCATTGCCACCATCCAAAATGTCGTTTCCTGCACCCCCGTTGAGGGTATCGTTGCCGGCTAATCCATTGATGATATCTGCATTGGCAGTTCCGGTTAAGTTATCAGCGCCAGCAGTGCCATTAATAGCCGCGGTCCCCTGAGTTTTGAAATTCCAAGTGCTATTTCCGGTAATACCAGCATAATTGTTGCCAGCAATATCTTTAATTGCACCGTTGGCAATTTCCACGTAGTAATCAGTGCCTTGCCCTAAATCTGCTGTGGGATTAATCGTGATTTGAGTACCGCTAACTGTGACATTAGCAGCAGTTACCGCGATGGTTTCTACCACAGAATTATCAGACAGTTTTTTGATGACCAGATTGCCAGTGCCTTTTTGAATGGCTTCGCTGAAATTGACAACTAAGTTAGCACCAACGGCAACTCCTGTGGCATTATCGACGGGAGTGAAACTGCTGGCTGTCGGTGCGATGGTATCGGCGGGTGCAACAGTTTTGAAATTCCAAGTGCTATTTCCGGTAATGCCAGCATAATTGTTGCCAGCAATATCTTTAATTGCACCGCTGGCAATTTCCACGTAATAATCAGTGCCTTGCCCTAAATCTGCTGTGGGGTTAATCGTGAGTTGAGTACCGCTAACTGTGACATTAGCAGCAGTTACCGCGATGGTTTCTACCACCGAATTATCAGACAGTTTCTTGATAACAAGATTGCCAGTGCCTTTTTTAATGGCTTCGCTGAAGTTGACAACTAAGTTAGCACCAACGGCAACTCCTGTGGCATTATCGACGGGAGTGAAACTGCTAGCTTTCGGTGCGGTTGTATCGGCAGTAATAACTGTTCCTGTTCCTTGGAAGGTATAACCAGGAGAAGTATTTTTACTACTAAAGTTGACCTTGGCATTACCTGTAGTAAAAGTAGGTAACGCGGTGAAGTTGGCTTTGTATAGGGTGGTCGGTGAAGCCACGTTTGGCCAAGCTGCACCAGAGAAATTCAGCCAAGCCACATTAATCACTTTATCAGTGGAGGCGTCGTTATCTTCATCCAGGGTGTCTGTTTCTGGAGTACCGATAGTAGGTGCTACGGGAGTTGACAATACCCCTGGATTCGCAAAATTGACAAAATTAAGCTTAGAAGAGTCGTAGTGCAGTTTAAATCCGAAGGAGGATGCCAGGGTGCTGTTGTTATCCGATGTAGAATACCTGGCATCAATTGCAACGGAACTACCCGGAGCTACATTCTGAGTGGTGGCGATCGCGCTAATATTTTGAGTAGCACCACTATTAGTAATTACGCCATTACTATTAGTAATTACGCCATTACTAGATGCAGGGGCTGTGGGCAGATAGGAGCTTAAGAATTGCTGAATCTGAGTCGCAGTAGTGCGAGTAGCACCAGTACCAATGACTCCATTAGTGAGGGTAGTACCAGTAAAACCAAACAGATATCGAGCAATCAAAACCCCGTCCGTGGCTCCCTGTGCGACACCGTTGCCATCGGCATCTAGCATCGTCGTCCGACCATTTTCTAGGTAAGTTTGTATGTCTGTAGCAGTGGTGCGGGTGGCCCCAGTACCAATGGCCCCATTCGTGAGGGTAGTACCAGTAAAACCAAACAGATGGCGGGCAATCAAAACCCCGTCGGTGGCTCCCTGGGCTGCATTGTTACCATCAGCATCTAAACTGACTGGTGGTGCCAGAGTCAAGACTGCGGATGTGGGTGAAAAGCTATATCCAGGGGAGGCGTTATTGCTGCTAAAGTTAATGTTTGTGCCTGTGTAAGTGGATGATGCCGTGAAGTTAGCTTTGTATAAGTTAGCGGGTAGAGGAGTATTCGGCCAAGCCGTACCAGAGAAATTCAGCCAAGCCACATTAATTACTTTATCGGTGGCGGGGTCATTATCTTCGTTCCCGGTGTCTGTCTCGGTCGTACCGATAGTCGGCGTTACGGGAGATGACAGCGGATTCGTAAAATTGACAAAGTTGAGTTGTGAGGAGTTGTAGTGCAGCTTAAATCCGAAGGAGGATGCTAGGGTGCTGTTGTTATCGGATGTCGAATATTTGACATCGACTCCAACGGAGTTATTTGGCCTGAAGCCTTTGGTAGTTTGATTTCCGGCGGTAGCACTATCAAAATCAGGTGTAATTGTCTGTAGTAGCCCGCCGACGGTTTTGAAATTCCAGGTGCTATTGCCAGTAATACCAGCATAATTGTTGCCAGCAATATCTTTAATTGCACCGTTGGCAATTTCCATGTAGTAATCAGTGCCTTGCCCTAAATCCGCTGTGGGATTAATCGTAAGTTGAGAGCCACTAACTGTGACATTAGCAGCAGTTGCCGCGATGGTTTCTACAACTGAATTATCAGACAGTTTCTTGATGACCAGATTGCCAGTGCCTTTTTGGATGGCTTCGCTGAAGTTGACAACTAAGTTAGCACCAACGGCAACGCCTGTGGCATTATCAACTGGAGTGAAACTGCTTGCTGTGGGTGGGGTTGTGTCTGAAGGGGTGGCAGTTTTGAAATTCCAAGTGCTATTTCCGGTAATACCAGCATAATTGTTGCCAGCAATATCTTTAATTGCACCGTTGGCAATTTCCACGTAGTAATCTGTGCCTTGCCCTAAATCTGCTGTGGGATTAATCGTGAGTTGAGTACCACTAACTGTGACATTAGCAGCCGTTACCGCGATGGTTTCTACAACCGAATTATCAGACAGTTTCTTGATGACCAGATTGCCAGTGCCTTTTTGGATAGCTTCGCTGAAATTGACAACTAAGTTAGCACCAACGGCAACTCCTGTGGCATTATCAACTGGAGTGAAACTGCTAGCTGTGGGTGGGGTTGTGTCTGAAGGGGTTGTGGCGTTTTTGTACAGTTTTGAGATGTAGCTGCCTGAACTTGAGTAACCAGTCAACAGGAAGTCCTGTTTGCCGTCTCCGCTGTAGTCTGCCCAGCCGACAGAACCGCTGCCAACACCAGGAAGGGAAATACTGGTATCTTCGGTAAAACCACTGCCCGTGTTTTTGTAC